>NZ_VFVC01000110.1:0-1016 GCF_006441575.1 Mesorhizobium sp. B2-4-12 | reverse complement strand
GACCCTAGGTGTTTAGTCCCGGCATTTGATGGACCGGGTCGAGTCTGAACCGTTCGGGCTCTTTTTTCCAGATTTTGCAGATGAACTCATAAGGCGTGAGGCCTTTGAGGGTCTTGAGCCTGCGTGCGAAATTGTAGGCTGAGATGAAGTCGGCGAGGTGTCGGCGCAGCTGATCGTGATCGTCATAGTGGAAGCACTTGACGGTCGCGTCCTTGATGGTTCGGTTCATCCGCTCGACCTGGCCGTTGGTCCAGGGATGGTTGATCTTGGTGAGCCGGTGCTCGATGCCATGGTCGGCGCAGACATCATCGAAGATATGCCGGGGGGCATGGCGGTCGCAGCTTCGGTTGGTGAACTGGATGCCGTTGTCGGTCAAAATGGTGTGGATGGCATAGGGCACGGCCGCGATCAGATCTCGCAGGAACTGGACCATCGTCATCTTGTCCGCCGTCGCGTGTAGCTGCGCATAGGCGAACTTGGACGTCCGGTCGACGGCAACGAAGAGACGCAGCTTGCCCTCGGCGGTCTGCACATCGGCGATATCGATATGGAAATAGCCGATCGGATAGGCCTGAAACTTTTTCTTGGCCGGCTTGTCACCATCCACCTGCGGCAATCGCGAAATACCATGGCGTTGAAGGCAACGATGCAAGGACGAGCGTGTCAGATGCGGGATCGTCGGCTGAAGGGCATAGAGACAATCATCCAGTGGCAGCAGCGTGTGCTTGCGAAAGGCGACGATGGCCGCCTCTTCCTCCACAGACAACACCGTCGACTTCGGGTCCTTGGGGCCTGTCGGAAGATCGGCGGTCGAGGTTCGGTTCTTCCACTTTCGAACCGTCTTCTGATCGATCCCGTAGCGCCTGGCCAGCGCCCTCAGGCTCTCTTGACTATTTTGTATTGCTCGACGGATTGCCTCTGTCGTCGTGGCGCGGCCGTGCAGAACTTGTCCCATAACGCATCCTTCCAGTCGGAAGAAAATATCGCACCATTAAAGCTCGGGATCAAACACCTAG
>NZ_VFVC01000011.1:0-130135 GCF_006441575.1 Mesorhizobium sp. B2-4-12 | reverse complement strand
GCCTTGCCAGCCGCAAGGAAGCGCTGCGCGACGCGGGCTCCACGCGCATGGCAATGCAGCAGCTGCAGCGTCGCAAGCAATATGAACAGGCCCAGTGGTTTGAGGTCGAAGCCGCCGAGCTCAACACCATCGCGCAAAGCGATCCGAACGACACCGCCGCCTTCGACGCCACCCGCCAGACCGGCCTCGATCTTCTCGCCAAGATGAATCTCGACCCGCAGATCAGGCTGCAGGCGGAAGCCGCATGGCGCGCCAGCACCGCGAAGGCGCGCATGCAAGCGCTGATCGCGCAAGACCCGCGCCGCGCCGCCGAGATGCTGAGCGCCGGACCGGTGGCGAGCGACGGCATGGGCGAGACGGTGCGGATGCAGCTGGGGACCGCACGGCAAGGGGAGGTAGCCCAGGCATTCGGCGAAGCAACTTCGCCAGATGGCGAGACAGCCATGCCTCTCGACGCGCTCACCTACCTAAAGCCAGGTGATATTGCGGCGCTGAAGGACCAGGCCAACAACGCCACCGCGGCCCAACTGATCGGTGCCAAAGCGCGGGTCATGCTTGCCGAGCAGAACGCGCCGGCTGTCATGGCCGCCACCGGAAAATACCCCGAGGAGCAGCCGACCGCGCAGGATTTCGTCAATGTCTACGGTGCCGACGAGGGCCCGAACCGTTTCGAAAAATTCCGGATAACGACCGACGTCGCCAAGACGTACTCCGACATGTACCCGGTGTCGAACCAGGCGATACATGCCGAGCTTCGGGATCTCGAACCTGGACCGGGGGGATCACCCGAGGAGCGTGAACGGTACGAGGTAAAGGCCGGCGCTGCGCAGCTGATCATGGCGGCCCGCGACGCCGATCCCGTCGCCTACATCAGCCAATTGTTTCACGGCAACGCTCCGGATTGGGGCAGGGTCTCGACGCCTCAGGATTTCCAGGCAGCCATCGCGTGGGCCAGGGCTGCCCAGCAGCAGTTGGGCTTCAGCAAGGTGTTGGCCGTTCCGCAGGAACTCGCGGACAGCGTTGGGGCAAGATATGTCGATGAGAGCGTGCCGCTGCAGCAGCGCATCATCGAGTTGAGCGATAAACTCAAGGCAGTGCGCGACCCGGAGGCTCGCTTCGCCTTCGCCGGACAGGTTTTCCGGTCCGCCTTGGCCCGCCTGCGTCAGAACGCGGCAGGCAATCCGAGCTTTGCGCCATCCGAGCTCGCAGCCAGGGGAAAAGCCCTTGAGGCCGATCTGATCAAGATGGCCGCGCATCCCGCCCGGGTGCGGTTCGACGCCGGCTCATGGTGGCAAAAGCCGCTTGCGGCCACGAACGACGTCGTCAGGCTCATGGCCAACGGCGCAACATTCGGTCAGTCTGACAAGTTCACCGCCGGAATGCACTCGCTCGTCTCCGACAAGAGCTATGACGAGCTGCTGGCAGTCGAACAAGCCGAAACCGAAGACGCAGAGGATCGTGCCGGGTCGGCTGGCGTAGCCGCAAATCTACTTGGCGCTTTCGCCACCGGTCATGGCCTTCAAAGCGCGGGCCTGACCTTCACGGGAAGACTTGGGGCCGAAGGCCTCAAGGGCCTGCCGGGCCTTTTCGCAAGAAGCGCTACCGCCGCTGCCGACGGCGCGATGTTTGGAGGTGTCGATGCGGCGCTGAACGGTCGCGACATCGTGCGCGAGATGGCTACCGGAGCGCTTTTGGGGGCTGGCGGCAATGTCCTCGCCGAGGGGCTTGGCGCGATTGGTCGGCAGATAGCGACGAGAATCGCGAGGGAGTCGCGTCCCGCTGTCTTCGACGCAGAAGGTGTCGTCGCGCCGCAACCCTCGCTAGCAGTAGCCGAAGATGCGCGCGCTTCTACGCGACAAACTGTGGATTCAATCGGTGATACCGAAATAGTCCGGCGGCAGGAGATATTGGGACGGGTGCATTTAGCCTGGTCCACCCGGGACGTTACAAATCCAATAAGGCGTTGCGAAAGGAATGGGAGCAGAAGCACGGACAGCCTTGGCCCAAAGACCCAGATACCGGCCGGAACATGGATGTGTCGCACGAAATTCCGCTGTCCGACGGCGGGCCAGATCACATATCAAACATTCGACCCCGTACTAGGGCAGACCACATAAAACGGCACCAGGACGCCGGCGACTATATGCGCTGGTCCAAACGAAGATACCAAGGGAGTTAGTCATGGATAGCAATGCTGAACCTGACCTAGAAAGCGTTACGCATCTACCGCCACCGAATATAGGTACCGGAGAACACGATCTCGATCGTGCCCGGGTCGAGGCGCGTCAATATCTGAAATTCTACAACTGGGTTTTGTCCATAAAAGGCGAGTATCTGGGATATGGTGCCGAAGGAATAATCTACATATTCCTCTTCCAGATAGAACCTGGTCGACCGGATGTGAACCAATGGATATGGGTCATCGTTGGCGACGTGCCGCCGACATATATCCCTGTTGACGACGCCAGGACGCCCTTCGAGGCTCTTGACGGGTACATTGGCGCCCTTGAGGAATGGGTCGAGGCAGCGCGCAAGGGGAAGTCGGTGGCGAATTTGATACCGGTCAATGTCGATGCCAATCCCGTCAACGCCGAAATATTGGCTGGGCGTCTCAAATTTCTCGACGAGAAGATTTTACCCGAACTCCGGGGCTGAACCTCCTGTGGGAACACGGCGGACAATGGAGGATAGCTAGATCACAACATGATCCTGGGACTATCTTCCAGAAGGCACTGCATCCGAATCGCCGAGGAGGATTTTCTTTATGGGGAAAATAATGAAGTTATTGGATATGTTGGGCGGTTGTCGGATTTTGACGAAGACGACACGATTTATGTGTCGGAGCCGTGGACGGTAGATTCCAATGCAATGGTTGCGACCGAGCCGGAAGAGGGATTGGTGCCAGCGAAGGCGGCCAAGGCGGGGCTGACATACTTCATCGAGATATTCATCGCGATCGAATTTACCGAGGCCTGGGTTGCGTCGCAGAAAGAAACGCCCAGCCTGTCTGCCATCTGTCAACGGCTCATCGAATATGCCACCTATGATGCGTGAGGGGAAAATGGCGACCGATCGACGTTATGAAGGAAAGCCGCTGCTTCGGCTTCTGGAGCTTTATGTGCTCAAAGCGATTGGAGAACTCTCTCAGGAGTCGGAAGATTCCCTGAAAGCCATGGGCCCCAGCCTGCAGGCTATTTATGGCGGTGACGGAGGATGGGACGATGCAGTCGCGAAGGCTCTGCACATGCCCGACACGATGCCGGAGGCAATCCGCGATATGTGGGCAAGGAATCTCAAAATCGCCCGCGACAACAATGTAACGCTCACGCCTCAGCAATTTGCCGAGATGTTCGTGGATAACAACTTCGCTAGTTAAGCCGCCTCAAACTTCCGCAAGACGTGGCGTGGAATGGCGGTGCGGGACCAACCTGTGACCAATGCGCCGGGGTGGCGTCGAAAAGCCGACTTTTCGGAAATTTAAAAGTTATTCGTCGATAGACACGGGTAGGGGGATTACATGGGTGCAGGTTCTGCTGCGGTGCTGCTCGGGGCGCTGGTTCCGACATTTTTGCTGAGCCGCTTGTTGCTTTGGATTACAAAGCGTTGGAACGGCGGCGTGGCGCGCCTGTTGCTCGTGCATGTCATTTGCGGTGCGCTCGCCATTATCGCCGCGGCTTACGGCTACTCGAACACCGGGGCGCCGGACTGGTCTCGCGGCCCAGTTTACATCGTTGCGCAGTTGATCTGGCTGGTGGTGGATTTTGTTCGCGACCGCCGTCGGCAAAGCCAGCCTGCGAGCTGATGGCTCACAAACGCTGAAGACCAACCATTGCAATGCGCGACGTTGAGGCCTGAATTGCGCATATGCAATGCTTAAACCGCGTTCTATCCGGGTCCGGGTGAATTCCGCCGTCGCCGGCAATATCGCAGACGTGCTTGATGAACAGGAATGGCGAGACCAATTCGGGAATGAGTAGGTAACCTCGACCCGCCACTGGATCTCGCGAACACGCGGCAGCAGAACGTCTGGCCCCTGTAAGAGGGTGGAGGATAGAGGGTCGCTTTCACGCTAACCGGAGAAACGAAACATATTAAATAGGAATTTTTTCCCGTAAGCTGTTGACCATGTGAGGGCAGCAATGGTACATAATTATCCATGGCGCTGATTTGCGCCAACGACCCGCCCGCGAGGCGGGTTTTGTTTTTGGAGCGAGGGTTGCTGAGTTGCGGGGCAGTGTATTTTTGGCCCCTCCATCTGTGTGACCGAGGTGAAGCAAATCTGGAATAGTACACTGACACACGTGTCACTGTAGTTCTTCTCCGCCAACCTTCGCCCGAAGACCGGCCGGGCAATTACGGCAACAGTGCCTGTTTGGGGCGCGCCAGACGTTGGCACCGCCCCGACGTCCGCAGTCGGCGTTTCGATTCTGATCGACGAAAGTCGTTTCCATGACGCTGCGCATCATTCCCGCCACGCTGCGCGATCTTTCCTACATCGCCGCCAATCTGCGTCCCGAAGACCGCGCCGAGATCGATTGCCAGCTCGACCATTGGTCGCCGGCGCTCTTGGCGCTGACGGCGCTGCAGGGCTTTGCCTATGTCGCCGAGCTCGACGGCAACCCGGAAGCCGGCTTTGGCGCCGCCGAGCAGCGCGACGGCCTATGGATCGCCTGGAGCTGGGGGACGCGCCGCATGAAGCGCTGCGTGCCCGGGATCACGGCGTTCTTCCACTCGGTGCTCGGGCCGCAGGTCGCGGCGCGGGGCGCCTGGCGGGTCGAGGCGCGGGCGCTGGCGGCCAATGACCTGGCGCTGCGCTGGCTTGGGCGGCTCGGCGCCACGCAACGCTGCCTGCTGCCGGGCTATGGGCGCAACGGCGAAGATTTTTTCCTTTACGACTGGACAAGAGAAGGCTGGAACCATGTGTCTGTTTCAAAAACCACCGGAACTGAAGCCGCTGCCCCCGGCGCCGACCGCGCAGGACAAGGATGTGCAGGCGCGCGAAGCCGCACTGCGGGCTGAGCTCGAACAGCGCCAGGGAACGCTGAGCACCATCAAGACCCACCTCGCGCCAAGCAGCCTCACCGGCCAGCGCCGCGTGCTGCTGGGGCTTTGACCATGACCGCGATGAAGCGAAGCTTTCGCCGGCGCGTGCTGGACTGGTGGTTCTGGCGCAGGCATGCCAGGGCGGTGAAAAGACGGGGGTAATCTCCCCCCTCGCCAAGGGCGACAGAGGGGGGCGTCTCGCGTGGAGCGCTAACCTTCGTCTGCCGCAAGAGGCCGCGCCCAGTCGGACCGCCCCCCTCTGGCCTGCCGGCCATCTCCCCCTCAAGGGGGGAGATCGGTGGCCTTCTTGGCGAAGGCCCAGACCATCAGCGGGTATTCCTCGTCGTTGCTGAGATCGCGCCACAGGCCGTAGGCGCGCACGGGGCCGCCTATATGGGCCCTGGCGCAGGCCTTGTTGCCCCAGCCATCGACCTTGACGTTGGCTTCAGGGAAGCCACCTTCGACCATCAGCTGCTTCAGGCCGGCGGGGGTCCATCTGTTGTAGTCGTGGGGCCTGGCGTGCACCCGGAACAGGAACGGTGTCGCCACCATCGCCCAGCCGCCGGGCCTGGTCATGGCGTGGATGTTTTGGGCTGCCGCCAGCGGCCGCCGCACATGTTCCAGCACCTGGTCGGCGATGACGATGGAATATTGTTCCTCTGTACGGTCCTTGCAGATATCGAAATCAGGGAAATCGACCGACCGGTAGTTCGGACACATCGCCCGCCAATAACGGTTCCAGCCGGGCGAGATCTCGATGACGTCGGAGGCCTTGCGGTTTCCGGCTTCCAGGAAAAGCGTGAACGCCTCGATCTGGCGGATGCGCAGCCAATTGCGGGAATCATAGCCAAGCAGGCGTTTGGCCACCTGCTTGCCGCGGTTTTTCAGGGTGCCGGCAAGGCTCGTCGTCGTCACTTCGACCTCCTCCAAAACCCGCCGCGAAAAACAGCCTAGCCCAGGCAAATGGGCAAAAAATGACAGCGAGCCGTTCTTCCTCGCTGGAGGGGGAGATGACCGGCAGGCCAGAGGGGGTGGGCTCTTGTGGAGCGCCAACCTCCGTCAGCCGCGGGAGCTGCATCCAGTCGAACCGTCTGTCGCCTTTGGCGACATCTCCCCCTCGAGGGGGAGATTCCCCAGCTTCAACGAGGCACCCATGACCGATTCCCGCGCCCGCGATATTCTTTCGCGCCAGTCCGAACTCGAGACCGAACGCAGCCAATATGAGGCGGTGTGGGAACAGGTGGCGGAGTTCTGCGATCCCGATGCGCCCGATGTCTGGAGCGGCCGGCGGGCCGGCGGCCCGGATTCGCAGGCCGAGCGGCAGGAGCGGCGCGGCAGCCGCGTCTATGCCAACACCATCAATTCAGCCGCCAACAGGCTCGCCGCCGGGCTCGAAAGCCTGATCATCCCGCAGTCGGAAAAATGGCATGGTCTGTCGACGGCCGAGATGAACGACGAGGAGACCGACGAGGAAAAGAAGTGGGCGGAGGCGCTGCGCGATTTCCTGTTCTCGCTGCGCTACTCCGCCAATTCGAACTTCGTGCCGGCCACGCAAGCCTGCCTGCGCAATGTCGTGCGCTACGGCCCGGCCTATCTCTATGCCGAGGAAGGGTTCGGCGGCACGCTGATCCGCTATGCCTCGATCCCGGTGGTCGAGGGCTATCTGTCGCGCAACCGCTGGGGCCAGGTCGACATTTTCCACCGCCGCTACGAGCGCACGGCGCGGCAGGCGGCGCAGCTGCTCGGCTACGAAAAGCTGCCGGCGCGCATCAAGGTTCTGGTCGACGATCCGGCCAAGTGCGAGGAAAAGATCTCGCTGATCCAGTGCATCCAGCCGCGCGACGAGCGCCGGATGTACCGGCTTGGCGGCCAGTACCAATATCTCGACACGGCCTTCGCCTCCTACCACGTCATCGAGGATGAGGAGGATATCGTCCGGGAAAGCGGTTTCGGCACCTTCCCGGTGTCGACCTTCAACTGGCGCCGCTACGAGGGCGATCCCTATGGCATCTCGCCCGCCATCGAGGCGCTGACGACCGTGCGCGAGGAGAACGCGGTGCGCCGTTCCGGCTTGCGGGCGCTGCAGCAGATCACCGACCCGGCCACCGCCTCCAAGGCCAGGCTCGACTATGTGCCGGTGCTCAATCCGGGCGAGAATTATCCGGGCTTGATCGACGACAATGGCCGGCCGCTGATCGCGCCCATCAGCACCGGGCAGAACCCGACCTATGCCTTCAACTACGCGCAGAGCCGCGCCGACGAGATCCGCGACATGATGTTCGTCAATCTGTTCCAGACGCTGGTGCAGAACCCGCAGATGACGGCGACCGAAGCGCTGATCCGTCAGGAAGAGAAGGGCGCGCTGCTCGGGCCTTCCGGCTCGATCATCCAGGCGGGCTTCGCCAGCAATCTCGACCGCGAGCTCAGTATCCTCGAGGACAAGGGGCTGTATGACGAGGACAGCCGCTTCGCGCCGCCCGAAAGCCTTGCCGGCAAGGCGGTGCGGCCGACCTTCACCGGCCCGCTTGACGTGCTCAGGCGTTCGGCCGAGGCGCGCGACACCATCCAGGTGGTGACCACGGCCATGCAGATGGCCCAGTTCGATCCCGGCGTCATGGACAATATCGACAGCGACGAGGCAATCAAGATCGTGCAGAGCGCCGGCCGCAGCCCGCAGCGCATCTTCCGCCGCAAGGAAGAGGTGGACGGCATGCGCAGTGCCAGGGCGCAGGCCCAGCAGGCGCAGGCCGGCATGGCCGCGATCGCCAGCGCCGGCAAGGTGGCCAGGGATGCCGTACCGGCGGCCGTGCAGGCGCGCGACAGCGGCTTGCTCGACAGCCTGCAGGGCCTGCTGCAGGGCGGCCAGGCGGGCGGACCGCCGCCGCAAGGCGCTCCGGGCGAAGTTGGCGGCGCCAGCGTGGCGCGCGGCGCATGAGCGGCAAACGCTTCGCCCGCGCCGGTCATGCCGGCGGCCCGGCCAAAGCGCGGGACGCGCTGACCAAGGCCTATCTGCGGGTCTTCTCAGGCGAGGATGGCGAGATGGTGCTGGCCGACCTCGCGGCGACGGTCGGCTACTACAGGCGGCCTTCCTATGGCGAGTGGATGACACGCACCAGAACGCCCGAAGGCTTCGAACTGCACAGCGCGCTCAGCAATGCCCGCGCCGAGGTGGTACAGCACATCATGGGGTTCCTGACCCTGGACGAGGCGCAGCTCGTGGCGCTGGAGAAGGCGGCGAGGGCGGAGGGATAGTGAGGCGTCGAACCTGCTGATCTCCCCCCTTGTGGGGGAGATGCCCGGCAGGGCAGAGGGGGGCGCTGTCCCGCTGGCGTTGCCGCAGATCTGCGGTCCGCCCATCGGAGAACTAGCTCAAGAGCCCTCGCCAAGCCCAGTGCGCAACGGCGTGGGAGGCATTGTCAAACCTCTATCGGGTGTGGCGCCCTACGGCGCCCCCTCTGTCCTGCCGGACATCTCCCCCACAAGTGGGGAGATTGGCAATTTCGCTGCCGGCGCCTCAACAGTTGCCGTGGTAGCACCCGTCGTCACAAGGCGCGGTGTAGATGCAACTGCTATGCCGCCACGACTTCGTAGCGCTGCCGTCCAGGCGCATTGACCTCACAAGTAGCGCCGCGGCTCCCGGTTTTCCAGGAAACGCCGATCCGACAAAACCTCGGACAACGCAGCGTCGGCGTGTGCGCGATCCGGCCGTGCCGCGATGGCCGGCGCCGCGCGTCCTTTTTTCAAAACTAGTTTGGGCAGGCAACGCCAATGGTACACATCATTCCTCTCTCCGTTGGCCAGCGCCGGCGCGATACAGGCGATGCGACGGCGTATGCCGACGCTGCGCCGGCGGGCGGGACGCCGCCTCCGCTCGACGGCTATTGGCAGGCTGTTGCCGAGCACTATGAACGGCGCCAGGCGCAGCAGCAGGCCTTCGACACCGAGATCGCGGCCCGCAGGCTGGACGGCGAGATCGCCAAGACCGAGGCCGATGCCGTGGCCAACGCACCGGCCGATGGCGCCGGCCTGCACGACGCCGTCTACGGCCAGGTCAATCCGCACACCGGCCAGGTGGTGAAGACCGGGCAGTTCGACACGCTGTTCGACACCTTCGTGAAGCAGGCGCCGCCTGACGTGGGCGCTGGCCTTGCCAGCCGCAAGGAAGCGCTGCGCGACGCGGGCTCCACGCGCATGGCAATGCAGCAGCTGCAGCGTCGCAAGGACTACGAGCAGGCCGAGGTCGACACAGCGCTCAAGACCAGTGCCATTGTTATAGGCAACGCCGATCCCGACGACCTCGTCACCTTCGAGGCAGCCCGGCAGCAAGGCCTCGACCTAATCGACAAGATGGGGGTCGATCCGGCGATCCGACAGCAGAAGGCGAAAGGACTGGTTCAGCACAGCGGCTAAGACACGGTTCGAGGCGCTGATCGCCAAAGATCCGAAGTGCGCGCTGGAAATCTTCGGTGTCGGCACCGCGGTCGCGGGCAGCGAGGCTACCAGCGACACCATGCAAGCCGCAGGTAGCTCGATCTCGGGCAGCTTAGAGAGGGCTGCCGGAAAAGGTGACCGCGTCGGCACACAGACCCCGGATGAACGTATAACGCAGGCGTTCAGGGACGACCTTCCGCAGGAGCAACAGGAAGCGCTGGTTCAAAAGGCAAAGGCGGCCAAGCTCGCTCAAGAGGTCGAAATCCGCGCTGCCATTGGCCGCGCCGAAGCAGAGGCGCCAGATGAGATCGCACGCACAGGCGCCTATTCCGGCAAGATGCCCGGCGAGGATGCCTACAAGATCATCTATGGACGCGACGAGGGCGGCACACGCTGGCAGGGTTTGAAATGGCAGGCCGATGTCGGGAAGCGGATTTTCGATATGGGCACCATGTCGAACCAGGCGATCAATACGGCCGTTGTCAATGCCCAGCCGGGGCCGAATGCTTCGCCAGCGGACCAAGCACGCCATGAGGTAACTGCAGTCGCGGCAAAACTGGTGCTGGAGAGGAGACGGGTCAATTCCGGCGGCTATGTCAGCGAAACGTCTCCAAACATCGCTGCGGGCTGGAAAGCTGTATTTGGCACTGGGCCTTCCGATCCAGAGGCCTATGACCAGGATACTTACGACAAGACGCTAGCCTTGTCGGTCGCCAAGCAAAAGGCATTGGGCATCGATGATGAAAATCTTCAGCCCGTGCCGTTCTCCATGCTCCTCAAGTTTGCCGAAGATCGCGACAGCGGAAGCATGTACTTCATGGACAATTACGCGAAGGCAAGCGCGCTGTTTGAGCGCACGAAAGATCCTGTTGCACGAGCAGCTCTGGTCCGAGAACTGGACGATGCTGGTCTGGGCGGGATTCTCCCCGGCGGCAAGCCGCGCCTTTCGATGGGCGAGGTGTTTCAAGCGGATGCCAAAGCCCTAGGCAAGACGATAGCCAATGCCGGGATCGGCCTAGCCAACGCAAATGACTGGATTGCCTACGGCATGTCCGGAGGAACGATCAGCCCTCCAGATTATAGGGATGCCTACTACGAGCCGGCGAACAGCACCGAGAAGGTGATGATGCGTCAGGGAAATGACGCATTGGGCTGGGCGATACCGGTGCCAGGGCTTGGCCGAGCCATCGAGAGCGCAATACCGCGCGCAATCGAATCGATTGGTTCCGGGGCGGCAGGGGGAGCAGAACGATCCATCACCACCAAATTCTTCGCAAGTTCCGAGGCCGCGAGTACCTCAATCCCAGAGACCGCTCCCGGTCAGTTTGAGAAGATAAGCGCCCGGCAAGACACAGCGGCAAACATACCGGCAAAGCCACAGCTAGATGATTTCGCCAAGCAGCTTACGACGTCGCTTGACGCTACCCCAGACGCTATAACGCCTAACCCTGCGCAAGATGGGGGCAAGACGATCGTCTCGCCTCGGAAGTCAAAACTCGACCGCCAGATGATTGCTGCGGTGGCGAGGGAACTGTTTGCGAGAGATCCCAGCCGCGTGGAGCATCCCGGTGCAAAGTTTGGCGAGGCGACTACAAATAATTACCGGAAAGCGTATGCTCAGGCGAACCCCGACGTGGACATCGGCGAGCTAGTAATTCATCATCCAGCTGAGCAGCAATTGCTTAAGAGGGCTCTAAATTTTTTGTCGAAGAAGAAGATCAATTCGGTAGAAAATCTCCGCGGTATTCCTGAGTATCTCAATGATATTCTGCACCTTATTGTCATCAGGAGTGAAAATGATGAATTTCACGCAAAATACCCGTATCCGACAGAGCAGCAGATTCTAGATCATTCGACAATGATGGACAAGAAGTATGGACATAATTTTGTACCACCCGTCGGAAAGGAGAAGTAAGCGATGGATTATTATTATGTCCAGCCATTTGTTGCCGGTGATTTTGGTAAAAATACCGTTATCGACAATCGAGTTCACCCTCCGATTGTGCATAAGCTTCACTACATGGTCGACGTTTGGATAGGTGACGTCCTGATAAGACGCTTTCCCTGTTATCTGGTCACCAAGGAGGCCGAGCAAGAGCTACTGAAGATGCGTGTCACAGGAGCGACCTTTGCCGAAGTCGAGGTCACTGGCTCGGAGCTGTTTCGTAGGCTGCAGCCAGAGACCGAACTTCCACCTTTCGTCTGGATGAAAATCCATGGGCGGCCAGGCCACGACGACTTCGGTATGGCTCCAAATCATGAGCTTGTCGTTTCGGAATCCGCCCTAGACGTGTTTGAGCGCCTGGGCAATGAGTCGGCGGGGATTCGCCTATTCGATGCGAATTGAATGTCGGAGCGTATTTATGGTCAAATGCGGAAGAGCTTGCGAGCAGAAGCGCAACATCTATAGTCCTTCGGCCGAAACAGTTCGATCGATTTTCGACGATTGCTCAGGCGGTGAAGGCCGAAAACGAAAATTACTCATAAATAAATTACTTAACTTCCGAAAATTTGATGCCCTTCGGCCAACAACACTGGACAGATCTCGAAAGTTGCCGGGCCGCTTCCGCCGCCGCTTAGGAATGTGGTTCATAGGATATGACGGCGACCGACTTGACCTTGCCCGCCTTGTTCAAGGTCACTTCGAAAACGGCTTTGATGCGATTGTCGACGGCGGCAACGGGCAAGACCAGGCAGCCGCCGATCTGGTCGATGTCGACAGCTTCATGGGCCTGCGGAAACCGAACACACAACCAGAAGTGAGGTCATCAGAAGTCGCATCGTCGTCCCCTCGTGAGGGTAGACGATAACGTCGACCGGCTCTGAAGGTAAGGGCGGGCTCCAGTATCCCGAAACCTGGCGCTGCCCCCTGCCGGGACCTTCTCCCCGTTGAACGGGGAGAAGGCGGCTAAAAATCAATAATTGCCGTTGTAATACCGGTCGTCGCAGGGCGCGGTGTAGATGCGGCCGTAGCGGTCCTGGTAGCGGCAGAGCTGTTGGCCGCGGGGCTGCGGAGTGGTGGCCGAGCCGACGACGGCGCCGAGCAGCGCGCCGCCGGCCGCGCCGATGACCGTGCTCTTGGTGTTGCCGCCGATGGCCTGGCCGACCAGCGCACCGCCGGCGCCACCGAGCAGGGCGCCCGTGGTGGCGCGCTGCTGGCCTTCGGTCTGCGTTTCGCAGCCGGCAAGGGCGGCGGTCATGAGGACGGCCAAAATCGCTTTCTTGATGATCATCTGAAGAACCTCCTTTTGAGGCCACGCGGGCCGATGTCCAGCCAAGTGCGGTCGCATTGCGGCGGAACGGCGGCGTGCTTCGTCACGAAGTGAGTCATGGTTTCTTAGGCGTTGATGGACCGCGATCCCGAAAAGAAGGCTTTCGAACAAGGCGATAGCGGCGCCGGCTGGCAAAGTGAGTCAGGCGGTTCGCGCCACGTCTGCCTGTCGGCTGAAGCTGCCGCGACCGACGGCATCCCTCGAATTCCCACCAAGAATGGAGACGTAGAATGACGCGTGGTCTTCCCCGCACCCTTGCCCGTGCCGCCGCCCGCGAGGCCGGCCTTGCCCCGCCCAAGCTCGGCCTGAAGGCCGTCACCACCGGGCAGGGCGGCTCTTACCGCACCGTGTTCATCTTCGCCGGCATGCAGGTGCCGGTCACCGACGCGCTGGCCTATGCCGGCCAGAAGATCTTCGACTTTTCCGACGGCAAGGTGCGCTCAAGGGCGGCACGGCCAGGCTGCAGTTCGCGGTGCTGACTACCCGCGCCTCGACCATCAACGACAGTGCGGCACTGACCTGGTCGCTGGGTTCGGCGGTCGCGTCGAGCGCGACGCTGGCCGGCACCATGGTCAATGTGCTGGCCTCGACAGGGCGCACGCTGGATGGCGCCGGCGCGGCCCTGTCGACCGCCTCGATCGCCGATGTCGCCGCCGCCGTGACGCTGGATGGCACGGCGACGCCGGTCGATCTCTATCTCAACCTGGCGTTCGCCACCGGCACCGACATCGATGCGGATGGGACGCTGGCCGTGACGGGTACGGCAACGCTGCTGTGGGAAAATTGGGGCGATAATAATTAGGCGCTGGAACTGCTGATCTCCCCCCAAGTGGGGGAGATGCCCGGCAGGGCAGAGGGGGGCGCTGTCCCGCCAGCCTATCCGGTCAACTTCAGCTCACCAATGAAGGTAGCACCTTACGGCCTAACGCGAACGCCGCGTTCCTTCGCGCCCCCCTCTGGCCTGCCGGCCATCTCCCCCACTTGGGGGGAGATCGGCAGCTTCGCCGCCCGGCGCCATCACATCTTCGAAATCCCAACAAAGGAATCTCACTCATGACAGATCTGGCAGACGCCGGGTCCGTGGCGGCGCGCGCGCAGCCGGCGGGCAACCCAGTACGGCCAACGGCAGGTGCGGAAAACGGGTCCGCCGCGCCTGACGCCAAAAGTTGGTTTGACGGTCTTTCCGAAGGCAACCGCAAGCTCGCTGAAACCAAGGGCTGGACCAAGCCTGAAAGCCTCGATCGGGTTTTCACATCCTATGCGGAACTGGAGCGGCAGCAGGGCGAGAGCCTGCGCGTTCCCGGCCCGGATGCGTCGCGGGAGGACTGGGAGCGTTTTCATGCCCGGCTGCCCGAGACCATGCGTCCGCTCACCTCATCCGAGAAAGTCGAATACCGCCGGCCGGAAGGCCTGCCGGAAAACTTCGCCTATTCGGACGAGCTCGCTCAGGCGTCCAAGGCCTGGGCGGTCGAAGCAGGTGCTTCGCCAAGAACCGCGCAGGCCTATCACGACAAGTTCGTCGGCTACATGGCCGAGCAGGCGAAAGCTCAGGAGATCGCGCTCGCCCGCTCGGTGGAAGCCACCCATGACGATCTTGTCCGGGAGTGGGGGCCGACCAACAGCGACGGCTTCCGCCAGAAGCTGGAGGTCGCCAACCGGGCGATGAAGAAGCTCGGCCTGGTCGACGCCTACAAGGCGAAGGGCATCCTTCTGCCTGACGGGGCGCTGACCGATCCGCAGATCGCCAGGGCGTTCCACGCCATCGGCGACGCCATGTTCCGCGAAGACACCATCGACGCCGGCGCGCGCTCGGGCGGAGGCAATCCGTTCAAGCGCAACGCCTCCGGCGAACGCAACCTGACGGCGATTTCAGCCCTCGTCAAAAGCGACCCTGCCCGCGCCCAACGGCTGGCTCGCGAGGCCGGCGAGAATCCGGACCGCTGGATGCCGAACAACCCCCTCTAAGCTGTGTCGATATTCAGGTGATCCCGGCCTGCAAACGATGGCTTTCCGCGCTTCCGGTGCTCACGGACCCAAATGTCCGCTCCCTCCGGTTCTCGAAAGCCATCATTTTCGGCTCGGCCTGACCTGAATCTCAACACACCTTCACCGCCAAACCAAACCTGAAGGAAGAGAAAAATGGCAGATGCCTACACCCGTATCGCGGACGCGATCGTTCCGTCCGTCTATGCGCAATACGCTTTCGAGGAACACGTGCAGTCGCTCGAAATCTACCAGGCCGGAATCCTGTTTTCCGACCCGGCCATCTCCTCGAAACTGTCGATGGGCGGCCGCTCCGTCGACATGCCCGGCTGGAAGGACCTCGGCAACGACCCCTCCGAGCCGGTCAATGACGATCCGGCCGATTCCATCGAGATGAAGAAGATCGGCTCGCGCCGCGAGGTCGCCGCCCGCAACGTCCGTGCCCAGGCCTGGGGCGTTCCGGACCTGACCTCGATCCTGGCGGGCGACGATCCGCAGAAGCTGATCGTCAAGCGGCAGACCGACTACTGGCAGCGCGCCAACAAGCTGACCCTGCTCGGCATCCTCAAGGGCGTCGTCGCCGACAACATCGCCAATGACGGCGGCGACCTGGTGCGCACCACCGGCGCCTCCATCGTCGACACCGACATCATCGAGGCGGCCTATCTGATGGGCGACCGCGCTGACAAGTTCAAGACGATCTGGATGCACTCCAAGCAGATGAAGGCGCTGAAGCTCGCCGACCTCATCGACTATGTGCCGTCCTCCGAGCAGGGCGGGCCGCTCATCCCCTATTACATGGGGCTGCGCTGCGTGGTCGACGACGATATCCCGGTGGCGGCGGGCGTCTACACCGCCTTCATGTTCAAGGACAAGGCGATCCTGTGGAACGAGCTTTCGGTCAACACCGAGGGCGGGCCGCTTGAGTTCGACCGCAAGCCGCGCCAGGGCCATGGCGGCGGCATCACCGAAATGGTCGGCCGCCGGCATTTCGTGCCGCATGTTCCCGGCACCCGCTTCCTCGATGCCTCCTCGGCCGGCGAATTCGCCACCGACGCCGAACTGGCGCTGGCGGCGAACTGGGACCGCACCGCGTCGAGCGTGAAGAACATGACGTTCATCGCGCTGAAGACCACCGAGGCCTGATTGGGCTGACGCGAAGGGGCGGGAGCGTTGGCGCTCCCGCCCTCGGTGCCGCTGCCAGCACACGCGCGCGTCGTGGAGCGCTGACCTCAGCACTATCTCTTTCAGACAAGTCAGCCGCCTTAGAGCGGCTTTTTTCATGCCCCAACCACGAGGCGCTGACCCATGGCCATTACCCCGCTCGATATCGCCAATATGGCGCTGGCCGTCCTCGACGAAGCGCCGATCGACAGTCTTGACCAGGACGTCAAGGCGGCGCGGCTGCTCAACCTGCATTTCGACCTTACGCGCGAGGCCGAACTGACCAGATATGCCTGGGTGTTCGCGATCCTGCGCGCCACGGTGATAGGCTCCGACACCGGCGGCAATGATTGCGGCCTGAACGTTGCCTACGAACTTCCGGCCGACTGCTTGCGGCCGCTGCCGTTGACCCACAATGGCGAACCGGACGGCGTGCCGATCTCGTGGCGGCAGGAGGCGGGGCTTATCTATTGCGACCAGCCGGGTCCGCTGACGGTCCGCTACATCGCCAACCTCACCGACCCCAACGATTGGGATGCGCTGTTCACCGAGGTGCTGGTGGCAGCCCTCGCCATCAAAGTGGCGCATCCGCTGACCCACAAATCCGGCATGATCGACACTGCGCGCTCGGCCTATGACCGGGCGCTGGATGCCGCCCTCAACGCCAACGCGATCCAGCGCGGCGGCCGATTCTACACCGCCTCCTGGTCGATCCAGCGCGGCGACACCAGGGTTGCACGCTGATGACGGCGCTCTATCCGGTCCAGGACGTCTTCACCCGTGGCGAGATCTCGCCGCGCCTGCATGCGCGCGCGTCGCTCGATTTCTATCGTGCTGCACTCGCCAGATGCGAGAACTTCGTCACCCTGCCGCATGGCGGCATCCGCAAGCGCGGCGGCACCTATTTCGCCGGCGAGGTCAAGACATCGGCAAAGAAGACGCGGCTGATCCCGTTCATCTTCTCTGCCGACCAGGCCTACGCGCTCGAATTTGGCGACCAGTATATTCGCGTCTACGCCTATGGGGCGCGCGTCGGCACGGTGGAGATCGCTTCACCCTATCTGGAAGCGGACCTGTTCGAACTCGCCTATGTCCAGTCGGCCGACCAGATGTGGATCAGCCATCGCGACTATCCGCTCAAGGTGCTGACGCGCACGGCGCACGCGAGTTGGGCGCTGACGGATTTCGAGTTCCTCGATGGTCCCTACGACGACATCAACGCAACGGCTACCACGCTGACCCCGGCCAACACCGGTCACGCGACCCCGAAGATGACAGCCTCGACCGCGCCGAGCGGGACGGTGACGGACGATGGAACCGGCTCGAGCAGTTGGAAGATTTTCGATCGCGACTTCAACCAATATGTGAAGGTGGGGGACGGAAGCAGCGGCTTTGTCCAATACCAATTCCCGTCCGGCCGGGGGAAGGCGGTCAACGCCTATTGGATCGCGTGCACCGACAATGTCACCAGCAATGGCGACATGGCAACTGCGTGGGTGCTCTCAGGCTCGAATGACGGGATAAACTACACAACTCTCGATAGTCGTGCCGGCGAGATCGGTTGGTCGGGATCGGAAGTGCGTTTCTTCGATTTCCAGAACGCGACCACCTACCAGTATTATTGGTTCAAGTTTTCGGGTGGCGGCGGCGGTGACGCGACCGTCACCAGCATGGCCGAACTGGCCATGGCTGAAAACGGCGATACGATGACACCTTTCGACCTGACCGCGTCATCGATCGTCGGCATCAATAACGACGCAGGATTCCAATCGACCGACGTCGGCCGCGCCATCCGGCTGCTCGGCGGCGACAATGTGTGGCGCTGGGCCAAGATTACCGGCCGCACCAGCACCACGGTGGTCAAGATCAGACTCTATGGCCACGCGCTTCCAGATCTCTCGCCGATAACCCGCTGGCGGCTCGGCACATTCGTGCCCGGCAAATATGTCGAGAGCGGTTCGCTCTATGAAGAACGCCTGGCCTTCAGTCGCAAATTCTCGGTCTATGCCTCGGCCACCGGCGACTTCGACAATTTCGCGCTTGGCGAGAAGGATGACGATGCGCTGGAGTTCATCCAGGCCGGCGGCGGACAGGCCAACGACATCGTCTGGATCGCCGATTCCGACGGCGCGCTGCTGATCGGCACCTCGGGCGGCGTGCGCGCTTTGTCGGGCTCGGGCATAGACGAGGCCCTGACGCCATCCTCGTTCAAGAACCGGCGCTCGCGCACGTTCGGCTGCGCCCGCATCCGCCCGGTCGATGCCGGCCAGTCGTTTCTCTATGTCACGCGCTCGCGCAAATCGATCGCCGAGCTGACGCAGACCGCGCAGAGCCGTTTCACTTCGGACGATGTCGGGCAGATTTCCGAGCATATACCAAAGCAAGGCGTGGTCGAACTGGCCTTCCAGACCGATCCCGACCCGCTGCTGTGGTTCCCGCTCGATAATGGCGAGCTTGGCGGCTACACCCACCAGCCCAGCCAGGAGGTGCGCGGCATGCACCGGCATCGGCTCGGCGGTGCCTTCAGTGGCGCGGGATGGGCGGTTGTCGAAAGTGCCGCCGTGACGCCCGGCCAGGATGGAAATGACGATCTCTGGCTGGTCGTCAAGCGCACCATAGGCGGTGTGACGAAACGCTATATCGAGATCAAGACCGCGCCGTTCGAATACGGCGCCATCGGCGATGCCTTCGAGGTCGACTGCGGCCTCACCTATACGGGTGCCGCGGTGGCCATGGTCGGTGGTGCGGCGCATCTCGCCGGCCAGTCCGTCGATGTGCTGGCCGATGGCAAGGTCTACCGTGGCCTCACCGTTAGCGGCGGCGGCACCGTGACGCTGCCGGGTGGCTCGACCGCCGCCAAATGGCAGCTCGGCCTGCCCTATGCGGCGGGCGCCGACACGCTGGAACTCGACGTCGGCGGTCGCGACGGTTCCATCATCGGTCGCCGTAAGAAGGTGGCCAAGGCAATCCTGTCGTTGCTCGAAACCGATACCACGGGGCTTCAGGTACAGTCCTTCATGCGCGGCCGCTGGGAGCCGGTGCGCATGCCCTCGATCGTCGCGCCGGATGGCAGGGCGACGCTGTTCACCGGCAATGTCGAGGTGCCGATCGACGACAGCTGGGAAGGGCAGGGCAAGGTGCGGATCCGCCACGTCAACCCGACACCCTGCACGATCCGTGCCTTCACCCCGGTGTTTGACGCGGAGCCCTAACGGCCGGCGCTGGAGAATTGGCGAAGCCGTTGATGACGGCCAATCTCCCCCCTAGTGGGGGAGATGCCCGGCAGGGCAGAGGGGGGCGCTGTCCCGCCGGCCTACCCAGTTGATGCCTACACCTTGCTGGACCGAAACCTGACCGCTGCTCTACCAGCCGCTTCGATAGCCATTCAGAGTCTCGAGATTGGCTCCCCGGCCGCCGCCGCGATCCTTCGCGCCCCCCTCTGTCCTGCCGGACATCTCCCCCACTTGGGGGGAGATTAGCTCTCCGCCGCCTCGCCTGTCCCACTTCACGAAGGAACCCACCTGTGACCACATCTCCCTATGCCGAACAGCTCGGCAGGGCGCGGACGGCTGCCGATTTCGCGGCCGTCATCGCTCTGCTCGACACCGACCTCAGCGCTGCGATCGCCAACCGGCCTGGCCTGCGGCAGGCGGAAGACCGCGCCGTCTTTGGCGACGGCGACCTTGCCGCGGCACGCGCGGCCGTGGACGACAACAATGACGCGATCGCGGTGCTGGAAAAAACCATTGCCGCGGCGGACGAGCGCCGCGGTGCCGCCGCCGCCGCCGAGGCGCGCGCCGACATCGAGGCGCTGGGTGGGGAGACCGGCGCCAGGGCCGCATTGCTCGGCAAGCATTGGTCCGCCGTCCGCCGGCTGGTCGAGGAGCTGCGCCAGGAGCTGTTCGAGGCCGATGCGCTGATCCGCACCATTGCCACCGCCAACGGCCTGTTCGATGCCGCCGGGCTTTGCGACCTCAAGGCCAATCTGGCGGCCACGCGCCGCGCCGCCATGGCCGGCCCGCGCGCCGCGGCCCCGGCGCGGCTCAGCCGTGCCGGCCTGCAGGCCGACCGGATCCTGCTTTCGCTGATCCGCCCCGGCGGCGCGCTCGACCCGCGCCCGTCGCTTCGCGCGCCGCTGGCGGGCGCGAAGAAAAAACCCGTTCCCGCATCCACACGAGGCTGACCATGTGCACATTAGCTCTTCTCGGTACGGCCATTTCGGTCGGCGGCGCCCTGATGCAGGGCGTCCAGCAGCAGCAATTGGCCGATTACCAGGCCAAGGCCTACGAGCAACAGGCGCAGGCCGAGGCGCAAAGCGCTGCCTTCGAGCAGAGCCAGGAGCGCCACAAGCAGGGCCTCTTACAGGCGCAGGCGCGCGCCCAGGCCGGCGCCTCCGGCGTCGGCATCGCGGGCTCGCCGACCGAGGTGCTGGCGGCGAATGCCAGGCAAGGCCAGATGGACCTCAAGGCGCTCCAATACAGCTCGCAGCTGCGCCAGAACAACCTCAACAGTCAGGCCGCCATCTCCCGCTTTCAAGGCAAGCAGGCGATGACGGGTTCGATCGTCGACGCCGGCAGTGCGCTCGTTGGTGGCCTCTCCAAAATCTACGATCCAGCCAAGGCAGTGACCCTCGGAGGTTCGGCACTTTCGCCCCGGGCGAGCGCGGCCATCGCCGGCGGCTATTCGGGACTCTACTGAAATGGTGCACATCATTCCGCTCTCCGTTGGCCAGCGCCGGCTCGATACCGGCAACGCGCCGCAATACCCCCAGGGATCGCCTCTCGGCGCCGCCATGCAAGGTTTTGGCGACGGCCTTTCCGCTCTCGCCGAGCACTACCGGCAGATGACGGAGCGGCAGGAGGCGTTCGACGCCGAGCTGGCGCGCCGCCGTTTCAATGGCCAGATCGCGCAGGCGGAAGACGAGGTGACGGCCAACGCGCCGGCCGACGGCGCCGGCCTGCACGACGCCATGTATGGCCAGGTCGATCCGCGCAATGGCCGGGTGGTGAAGACTGGCCTGTTCGACACGCTGTTCGATGCCGCCTTGCCCAACATACCCAAGAGCCAGCGAGCCAACTTTGCCAAACAGAAGGAAGCGCTGCGCGAGGCCGGCTCTGACCGCATGGCGCAGCGGCAGCTTCAGCGGCGCGACGATTATGAGTTGGCCGAGTGGAGCAAGGTCGACACCATGTCCACCAGCGCCATCGCAAAAAGCGACCCGAACGACACCGCAAACTTCGAGGCGATCCGGCAGAGCGGGTTCGACCTGATCGCCAAGATCGGCAACCCGCTTGCCCGGCAAGCGGCGGAAGCCGCCTGGCGCACCAACACGGCCAAGGCGCTGATCCAGGCGATCATCGCCCAGGATCCGAAGCGGGCCGCCGAGATACTGGGCGCGGCGCAGGGCCGGACCAAGGACGACACCGCCCAAGCCGTTGGTGGCAGGCAAGAAGCTGGTGCGAGTAGCGAGGACGAGACGGCCAGCGCTGTGAGTGGCACGGTGCCTCTTTTGAACGCCGGCTCCAGAGCACCGGCAGTTGCGGCCGACAGAACCGCCGCCTTGGCGGCAGTTCCATGGATTGCTGACCTGCCGCAGAACGATCTGCAGGACCTTGGTCAGAAGGCGCAAGTCGCCATCACTACGCAGCTCTTCGATGCGCGCACCAATGTCCAACTCGCCCACCAGAATGCGCCAGACGCCCTCATGTACACCGGCTCTTATTCCGGAAAGAGACCGGAAGATGCAGACTTCGCCGCGGTCTATGGCGCCGAGGAGGGCGGCAACCAATCTCTGGATCTCGAACGGACGTTCCAGGTCGGTCATCAGGCATTCGGCATGGTCAGAATGCCGAAAGATGCCATCGATGCAAAAGTGCTCGCGGCCAAGCCCAAGCCGGGCAGCCCCACTCCGGAACAGGATCAAGCGGAATTTGACATAACGGCGGCTGCGGCCAGTCAGGTTTTGCAGGCTCGAGCAGCCGGCCCAGCCGACTTTGTTCGCAAAATCGACTCGACAGCGGACACATACTGGAACGCGGTATCGAGCCAGGACAGCTACGATCCGGCTGCCTATCAGAAGGCGATCGCCCGCTCTGTCGCGGTGCAGCTGCAGCTTGGAATCAAGCAAGTCCAGCCGCTTCCGCCGTCTGTCGTTAAAGACCTCGTCGACACCTTGAACGATGAGAGCGTGCCGCAACGCGACCGGGACGCAGTGCTGCGAGATCTGTTCGCGGGTACGTCTGATACGGGTGTTTTGGCAGCCACGGCGCTGCAACTGAGCGACGAGAACCAGTCCCGGATTGCGCGAAGCATTGCGAACAACGCAGTTCCCGTATCCGCAGAGGAACGCGTGAACCGGAATCTGGCGGCGTTCGACGCACTGCCGATTTATCTTAAGCCGCTCGTGGCGCTCAATGACACCGTCCGTCTGATGGCCGATGGTGCGACATTTGGGTACGCGGACAAATTCGCGGCCACCATGAATTCGCTGATCTCTGGTAGCAGCTACGAGGACCAACTCGCCGCTGAACGTGCCGGAACACAGGATGCGAGAGATCGGGCTGGCTCCGCAGGAACCGCTGCGGGAATGCTTGGCGCGTATCTGAGTGGCAACGGCCTTGGAAAGGCGGGCATTACACTCACCGGCAGGTTTGGCACAGCCTCGATGGAGGGCTTGTCCGGCCTTCTCGCTCGCGCCGGCCTTATGGGCGTTGAAGGTGCTGGGTACGGCGCAGTGGAGGCCACCGGTCGCGACCAGCCCGTTGGCAGCGGGGCAACTGCCGGCTTCTTTGGGGGCGCTGGAAGCACCATCGCTGGCGAAGGCCTTGGCGCGGTCCAGCGCCAGACGGCACAGTGGTTCAGGCGGCGAGCATCCTCTTCCGAACATATTGTCGAGCCCGCAGCGGCAGAAGTTGCTTCAGATACAGCGATCGCGGAGGCCCCTCCGCCTGCCCAACATGCGGTTCCAATCGGCCCGGCCTCGGTTGGCCAAGACCTACATGTAACCTACATGCCTCATTGGAACGCCGCGCAGCGGGCGGCCGCGGACCTCAAGGTGAAGATGTTAACGGAAGCCGTAACCGTGGTTAGCCAAGCTGTTCGCAAAGGGAGATCCGCGCGGAAAATTTTCAAAGCTGCCGGATTTCTAATTCCATTCGGCCACGATATTGATCACGTCATCGACCTGCAATTGGGAGGGCTTCATCAGCTGTCCAACTTTGCCATATTGGATTCGAGCGTAAATCGAAGTGTGGGCGCGCAGATATGGAATCAGATTAAGCATCTACCCATTGGAACGGCCATCAATAAAGTCACGATTGGAGAGCGATAGTGTTCGAGACATTCCGGCAGAATTTTCCCGTCGAAGGCAGGGTTGCAACGGACCCGGGTACGCCTGTTGTGGATACTGGGATCCCTGGCCTGAACGAACTGCTAGATAGTTTTGGAGGCGCATCTTTCCAGCAAGGTTTGTACCGGATCATCCGCCCACAGGACGTGCCAGTGTGGAATGCGAGGATCAATCTCGCCTTCCCAGAAACCAATGGACGCGTCACCTGCTTTGGCTACGATTGGCAGGGCTCTGCGTTTGCACTCGACTCTCAGAGACTCGAGGAAGGACAGCCTGGAGTGGTTCTGTTTGAGCCAGGTACAGCCGAAGCGCTTGAAATTCCCAACAATATCGTGACTTTCCATGACGTGTTGGTCGTGGAAAATCCTGACGCGGCGCTGTCCGCCAACATATATTTGGAGGATTGGCTGGCGGCCGGCGGTACGCAACCTGGCTATGACCAGTGCATTGGCTATAAGAGGCCACTTTTCCTCGGTGGAGAAGACGACATCTCAAACCAGGAACTGTCGGATTTGGAAGTTTATTGGCACATAATGGGGCAGGTCATAGCCAAGGTAAAGGGACTTCCGCCCGGGGCTTCGGTAAACCTCAGGGGTGGCTGATAGGGTTCCTTAAGGGCTAACTCGAACATGTGGCGAGTTTCTCTCCTAGCGGGGCGCTGGAAGACGTTGGGTCAGGATCCGCAATTTAATGCGGGCGCTGCCGAGCGCTGCCCTCGAGCCCATCTTTGGCTTGCGTCGAGGGTGATGAACCATTCATCACCTCTGAACTAAGGGGCGCAGCCGTTATAGCTGAGAGTGAATAGCGTTTCCTCGCCGTCATCGGCCCTGATTGTGTAGAAAGCATTGGGATCGCCTCCGTCTTCAGATCTCAGGTGAAGTCTTTGAGGGTTTCCGGGTCCACCACAAACATATAAGAGCGCATCGGCCCATAGATGAATCCATGCTCGCCTTCCTTCGTCAGGATCTCCGCCGCCACGGCTGGCTGCAAGTGATCGCGTTCCATCGTGAAGTAGGCGTAGCCGAAGCCATGTCGGGTAACGGTTGCGATTGCCCCGGACTCAAGTGATTTGAAGAGCACACCTTTGGGGCAGATCTCGCCTGATCCAGGCCGTCCGACCGGGCCGGACCAAATGGCAACGTGAACACCGTCATCACCGCGAGGATGAGCGACCTCAACGATGCCATCCAAGCGTCCAACCGAAAATCCAACAATTCGGCCATGAACGCGCTCGTTCGATTCTAACAAATAGCCGGCGCGCGCCACCTTACCCACAACTTTCCAAACCTCGCTTCCGCGAGGCTTCTTTCATGGAGATTGCCTTATGGCCCGACCTGCAACTGCCGCCGTTCGCCTGTTGACCGGCGAACGCGAACCCGTGCGCCTGGCGACCACGGCCAACATTGCCCTCTATGGGCTGCAAGCCATCGATGGCGTGGCCGCCGAAGTGGGCGACCGGGTGCTGGTGAAGAACCAGGCCGATGCAAGCCAGAACGGCATTTATACGGCGAGCGAAGGCCAGTGGTTCCGCGCCGCCGACGCGCGCACCGCGCGGACGATGCAGAAGGGCACGACGGTGCACGTCGCCGAAGGCACGGCCAACGGCGGGAAGACGTTCGTTTTCAACATGCTCGACCCGGTGATCGGCGACACGGCCATTTCTATCGGCTTCTACTTTTCCGATACCGCTGTGACCGATGCACAGACCGCAGCGACGGCCGCCGCCGGATCGGCGAGTGCCGCCGCGACAAGCTCTACAGCAGCTTCAACCAGCGCGACCAATGCCGCGACATCGGCGACGAATGCCAGCAATTCGGCCACGGCGGCATCCGGCTCGGCGAGTTTCGCCGGGACAAGCGCCACCAATGCCGGGAACTCAGCGACCGCAGCCGCCGGGTCAGCGTCGGGCGCTTCCACCTCGGCAACTAACGCCGGGAATTCTGCGACGGCGGCGGCAGGTTCGGCGACGGCCGCCGCTGCAAGCGCGGCAATTGCGGCTCCAAAAGAGTTCACCAGCGTCACCGAAGCCGCGGCATACACTCTTACGACGGTGCCAGCCTTCGTTCGGACCGCAGGGTTTGGCAGCGCTGGCGATGGCGGCGGGGGCTTGTACCAGGTGGTCGGAGCTGACCCTGCCGAAAAGGGCAGCTTTGCCATGCCCAACATTTCAAAATGGGCAAAACTGACCGAGAACAGGGCGCATATCAGGCTGTTTGGCGCGCATCCGAACGTTTCTGACAATACCGCGAAGCTCAATGACGCGATGCTCTACGCCCAGAACCGTGGCGAGAACATGCATATTCCAGCTGGTGTTTATGTCTGCGACGGCCCGGTGCAGCTCAAGGCGCGATCCGTCACCGGCGACGGCCAGTATCTTTCGCGCATCGTCTCGACGCTCGCGGGACAATCGGCGGTGATGATCGCTCCCCAAACAGGCGTTGCCGATGACAACACTTTCAGGGTCTGGCGAGACTTCGGGGTTTCTCCCTCTGCCGCGAACGGTGGCACGTATGGCATTGAGGTTGCTCTCAATGATGCCGCCGAATTCCTGAGCAACTGGGTGATGGAGCGGCTCTATATTGGCCCGTTCGGAACGGACGGTATTCGTCTCAACAACTCGATTGGAAATGCAAACGGCCTATTCCGCGGCACCATCCAGGACAGCTGGATAGAGAACGGCGTGCTGATCGAAAAAGGTGGCGACAGCCTTAGCATCCTGCGCAACACAATCCATGGCACCGGCATCGGTATCTACGCAACACTCGTGGGTGGCGCTCGGCAATTCGTTCTCCGGAACAACAACATCACGCATCGGGCTGAATGCGTGTATCTGTCAGGCATCAATGGCGACGCACACATCATTGAGAATTGGATGGAGACGCCTTCCTATCTCGGAAACTACACGGGCGCCGGCCAGGCGCTGCTTTATCTGGAAAACTCGAGCGGAGCCGTCGTCAAGCGCAACACGATCCAGCCGCTGGCGAGTGTCGGGGGCGGCTTCGTGCCGGCCAACTCGGCAATCTTCTGCGCCGGCAACAGTGACGACACCATCATCGACGAAAACTCGATCTACAAGGGCGGCGTCGACCATATCCGGACGGCGGCTGGGGCCGACCGAACGTTCATCGGCGCGCGCAACAAGTACGACTCCGCGCTGACCGTCACCGACAACGGGCCTAGCACGATCGGCAAGCTGTCCGGCGGGTACACTTGGGACGCAGGCCATGTACCGCAGGCCAATGATGGCGGCGCAATCGGATCGGCGACCAAGTCCTGGTCCGATCTTTTCCTCGCCTCGGGCGGTGTCATCAACTACGCCAATGGTGATGTCACCATTACCCATTCAGTCGATGCATTGGCCTTTGCTGGCGCAGCGAACGGTTATTCCTTCGACAACGTCATCAAGATCAGCGGCAACCAGGTCCTTAAAGCAAGGGAAATTGGCTGGACGGCAGGCACTGGCACGGCCCTGAAAGGGGCGTTTGCAGCCTATGCCGGCCAGGCGCATACCGGCGCTTACGTGCAGGCTACTGTGCAGGCGCTCGATAATGCCGCGCGCGATGCCTCTCAACGTATCAAAGCTATCGAAGATGCGCTTCGAAACCACGGGCTGATCAACTAAACCCTTTGACGACTCGATCGTCTCGTTGTTAAACGCAATTACGATGCAACAACTTTTCGTGATCGCTTTTGTCGGCCGGCAAGGATCTAGCTTCCTTCAAGGTCTGCTCAACTCTCACCCCGATGCGACTTGCCTCGGCGAGTTATTCTCGCCGTCTGCGTCGCGTCGAGGCATTAAGGCGTTCTTCCGAAAGGAGCCGCAGCCCTTCATCCACAGTGGCGAACCCGACATCAGCCGCTACCTTGAACGGCGCATCCATCGGTTGTCAGGGCAAGCGGTCGGCTTCAAGCTGCCGCTCTATTCAATGCAGCAGCATCCGGACATAGTGCCGGCGTTGAAGGCCTTCGGCTACAAGGTCTTGCTTGTCACTCGCGAAAACCTGCTCGACCAGTTCATTTCGATGCGACTGGCGCAGATAAACAATGCCTGGCGATCTGACCTCGGTGAGTTCAAGGCGCGCAGCTTTGTCGCTGATCCCGATGACGCCAAACGCCGCTTTGTCCAATGGGAACAGGAAAACGCAGAGACAGCCGCAGCAGTGGCGGGTCTACCGGCGTTTCATGTGACCTATGAGCAGATCAAGGAAAGCCTTCCGCAGGTGTTCGATTTCCTTGGACTGCCGCCGGCCGAGACCAGGAGCCCGTTCCAGCGTCAGCGGACGTGGAGCCGTTCGGAGGCGGTTGAGAACTTCGCCGAGCTGGCCGCACATTTCGCTACGACCAGGTGGGCCGGCTTCTTCGAGGCCTAGCGAGATTTTATTTTGGCGATCAGGAACATCGCCGCGGCCTCATAGGTCAATGCGTTGTCCCACTCGGCAACGCCACTTTCTTCAGCCAATTCCCTAGCCCTCAATAACTCAGCGATTTCTTCAACGAGATCGTTAGGATTCGACCGACCGTTGGTGAACAAGAATCCGCTGTCGCTTGGCAGAGCGTCAATCGTGTTGTTGTAAATCTGGCGCTGTTGGCCTGAAAATCTATCGGCCATCGCCGCGCTCCACAATCAGCACCTCGCCATCGAACTCGACGGGCGCGCCGTTCTGAAAAGCCTGAAACACCTTGCGGTCGCTGCGCCTGCCATCGCCGTGGTAGACGAGAACGCGTTTCCTACTCACCAGCCAGTTCAACATCCGAGCAAACATCATGCCTCGCTTTCGGTGGCCATTGTAAGCTGCGGCGCATATCGAAGCAACTCACCCGCACAGCTACACCACCTGAAACCAGATCGTCCTACCACTCGCAACATGCCGCGACGCGGATCCATTGCCCGGCGGTCGGCTCAAGGCCTAGTGGCATCTCAACCGGTCCCCACGTCTTCGCCGCCTCAACATCGCTGCCTGCCTGAACCTCGGCGCGCTTCACGGGCACGCCGTCGCGCACCTGCTCAACTATGAAATTCCCCATTTCCCGAAAATAGAAGGAACCCCCATGGACCGCAACTTCGCGCGGGCGCTTGCGCTCGTCTTGAAATCCGAAGGTGGCTGGTCGGATAATCCGGCCGATCCGGGTGGCGCCACCATGAAGGGCGTGACGCTGGCGAACTTCCGCCGCTACGTGAAGGCTGATGCCAGCAAGGCCGATCTGAAGAAGATCAACGATACCCAGATCGCCACGGTGTATCGGCGGTTCTATTGGGACGCTGTGCTCGGTGCCGAGCTGCCTGATGGCGTCGACTACGCCGTGTTCGATTTCGCGGTGAACAGTGGGCCGGGCAGGGCGGCCAAATACTTTCAGGCAACCATAGGCGTCTCCCAGGACGGACGCATCGGGCCGGCGACGCTCGCGGCAGTCAGGGCAAAGCCGGCCGGCGTCGTCATTGACCAACTCTGCGATGCGCGACTGGCGTTTCTCAGGCGATTGCCGACATGGGCGACATTCGGGCGCGGCTGGTCCGATCGCGTCAGGTCGGTGCGGGCCCAGGCCCTGCTGATGTCGGCCCCCGCGACAGTGCCCGCGCCGGTGCAGCCTGCAAAGCCGGCGCCCGCGCCTGAACCGGTCCAGCGATCGCCTCGAGTCGAAACACCCGCTGGCGAGGCGCCCGCGGCCGAACCGGTATCGCCGGAACCTCACCGCCCCGGCATCCCGCTTGCCGCAAAGACAGGTGGGTTCGTCGCCGCCTGCCTGCTGCTTGCCTATGCCGCCTGGCACCACATCACCGTCGCCCTGCAAGGGATATTCTGATCATGGCCACCGTCATCCAGCCGACCATCCGTCCGACCAACAAGCTGACGGCCGCGACCATCGCCGCCGCGGCAGTCTCGGTTTCCGGCGTCTTCGTGCGCAACATCTGGCCAGCCTGGTATGACGCCGAGACGTGGGCCACGCTTCTGCCGATCGCCGTCTTTGCCGTCGGCTATCTGGTCAAGGACGCACCGAACCAATGAGCGCGCTCCTCGCTTTCCTGCTCGGCAGTCCAACCATTCTGGGCATCGGAGCGGCCGTCCTCGCGGCACTCGGTTGGGGCGTTCGCCAGCGGCTGGCCGGCGAACGCAGCGAGCTTGCCCGGCAGGCCGCCGCCGAGGCCGCTGCGCGCGAAATCGCCGACCAGGTCCAGAACGATATCGGCGCGCTGCCGGCCGCCACAGCGCGAAAGGAGCTCAAATCATGGGCAAGGGATTGATGCTGGTGTCGGTCCTGGCCGTGATGGCCGGCTGCACAACCGTCAAGGGCGGGTTCTGCGCGGTATCCAGCCCGCTGCGCCTGTCGGCGGACGCCGTCGATGCGCTGTCGGACGCCGAGGTCAAGGCGCTGCTGGCGCACAACCGCAAGGGCGAGAAACTGTGCGGGTGGAAGCCATGACGGTCGTGGCACTTCCCCTGGATCCAGCCATGCTGCTCGGCGTATTGGCTTTTTCGGCGCCGGATCGACCTTCGACTTCCTCATCGCGAGGACGATGAAATGATGCATGACTTCTTCGATCTGCTCGGCATCAAGGGACCGGTCGTCGCCGCCGGTCTTGCCGGGGGCGTGCTGCGCGCGCTGTCGCGGCATCGGTACAAGCTGCGCGAGATGGTGGCGTCGCCGATCTGCGGCGCGCTCGCCGCCGCCTATCTGACGCTGCCCTTGGTCCAGTATTCCCGCGCCACGGGCCTGCCGCTGGCCAATGACGACACGACCACGCTGGCGGCGGCTTTTCTCATCGGCGTCTGCGCCATGTGGATCTCGGATATTCTGTTCGAGGTGATCGTTCGGAAATTCAGGCCAGCCCCGGAGGAATAGCCCCCGTTCTACCAGCGTCGACAACCGTGCCTGATGGCCCGGTCGATTGGAAGCCCGCCTCGGTTCGCCGGGGCGGGCTTTTTTGCGTTTGTGGCTCCTGATCGGCCGCTGCCATATCCCGGCGCTGAGGGCCCCGCCCGCATCCGGCTGGAGTTGCATCAGGCGAGGATGTTGACGGCGCGGGCCGCGACCAGCGCGATCGTCAGCAGCGAGATCATCGCCTCCGCCATCATCAGCAGCTTGGCGCGTTGCGAGAGCGGCAAGGTGTCGGTCGGCGAAAACGCCGTCGCGTTGGTGAAGGCCAGGAAGAAATAGTCGACGAAGCCCGGCAGCCAGTCGCGGATCTCGCGGTCGCTCAGGGTCATTTGCGGGAACAGGAAATCGGAATGCGCGCGTGTGACAAGGCCGCAGGTCGGCGGCCCGCCGCGGTCGGTGCTCCAGAACCACAAGGCAAAGACGATGACATTTGTGACCCAGATGTTGAGCGCATCGACCAACAGCGTCTGCCCGCTCGAGCCGGCATGGCCCGCCAGCAGCGCGCGCACCAGGAACACCAGTGAACCGCAATTCATGACGCTGATGACGCCGGTCATCACCAGGGCTGTCCTGCGGATCATGACGCGAAACCGGCCGACCAGATACCAGTGCTCCTCCTCGACCGCCTTCTGGGTGGCGACCTGCGTCCAGGCAGTAGCAACCGACAGGGGCACCAGCAGGGCAGCTTCCAGGGCCGGCGCCAGCCAGCGCGGGCCGAAGGAAAGATCGTTGATGACCAGAAGCTGCAGGCAGATGATGACAAGCACCGCGGCACGCGCCAGCCAGAAGTCGAGCGCGCGATGGTGGATGACGGCATGCTGGTGACGCATCGAGTGTCCGGGAAGTTCGGAGGGGATCGGGTGTGCGGGCTGGTTGCTCGGGGAGGCGGTGTTACGCCGAAATTCCTGCTCAATCTTGGTGTCGCAATGGCACGCAGGTATACTTTTTTGTAAGCTTTGATGTTAGGGCTGTTCGGCAAACTGGGCGATGTGGTTTAAGCGCCGCATGGTGGGAATAGATGACTCCATGGATCGTTGGGTGCCGGCAGGACTGCCCGGCACGGGCCTGGACTTGTCATCGGTCTGGCGTGGCCTGCTTCGTCATCCCTGGTATTTGCTGGCGCTTTTGTGCCTGGCGCAGATCCTGTGCTGGACGGTGGTGCCATCGCTGGTCAATCCCGCGCCGCCTGGCGACGTCGTGGAAGGCTTCATGTGGGGCCGCGAATGGGTGCTTTTGACCTACAAGCATCCGCAGCTTCCCGCCTGGCTGCTCGAGACCAGCCATCTTCTGACCGGATCGTTCCGCTGGCCGCAATATCTGCTTGCCCAGCTGACGATCTCCACGACTTTCGTCCTGGTCTATCTGCTGGCCCGCGACATGCTGGGGCGAAACCGTGCGCTGGCTGCCGTCTTGCTGCTGCCGTCGGTCTATTTCTTCGGCTGGCCAACCCCGCAATTCAATCATGACTACGCGCAGATGCCGTTCTGGGCGGCTATCTGCTGGCTGCTCTGGCGCGCCGGCCGCGGCGGCGGGCCGGGCTGGTGGCTGGCGCTCGGACTGGTGTCGGGCGTCGGGCTCTATGCCAAGTTCTCCACCGGCCTGCTGCTTGCCTTCGGTGCACTCTGGCTGCTGTGCGACGCACGTGCGCGCAGCCGGTTGGCCACGCCTTGGCCATGGCTTGGTCTTGCCGTTTTTCTCGCCGTGGCCGCGCCGCTGGCCATTGAGCTCTATCGCATCGATTTCTTGCCGCTGACCTATTTCGCCTACCGCGACGCGTGGGTGACCGAACACCGTGCGCGCCTCTATTATATCGGTGTCCAACTGGCCGGGCTCTCAGGCTTCCTCCTGGTGCTGGCCATATCGGGGCTGCTGCGGCGCACGCCAGCTCCACAAGAGCCCGTCGAGCGCGGCAAGCTCGCCTATCTCGTGTGGATGGGGCTCGGGCCGGCGATGCTGATCATGGTCGCCTCGTTGTTCACCGGCACCGGCGAGTCCTGGGGCGCGCCGATGTACAATCTCATTGGCGTCGTGGTGCTCGCTTTCCTTGGCCATCGGCTTGGCGCCGTCGAGATGCGAAGGCTGGCGATCTGCGCCTTCATCTGCATCCTCACCATGTCAGGCGCCTATGCGGCCATTCGCTGGACGAATTGCAACATAAGGGGGCGCATGGATGCTGTCTGCTGGCCGGCGCAGCCCATCTCTGACGAGGCGGAGACGATCTGGCACGCAGCGGCACCTGGCCGGCTCGACATTGTCGGCGGCGATACCAATCTGGCCATGCTGGCCGGCCTCAATGCGTATGACAAGCCGTCGATCTTCACCGACCTGAATATGAAGTTCGCGCCCTGGATCACAAGCCAGCGGCTGCATGACCACGGCATGCTGATGGTCTGGTCTGGTCGCGGCGTACCGTTGCCGCTGCAGGCATGGCTGGGCAACATCCCGGTCAAGACCGTTCTTTTCAACTGGTCGCGCGGGGCGCCGCCAATAGCCATCAACTTTGCTGTCATTCCGCCCGGCACGCAGTATCCGCGCGGCTGAAGCCTGTCGTCCGGTTCCACTGGCCGAGGCCGCCGCCCATTCCCAGGCGACTGGACGAAACGGGCGGCAATGCCCATTTATGGGGCAACTCAATTTTCTTTGCGCAATTCCTGACGGGACGTCAAACAGCCGGAATTGCTTTTTGGGAGACGAAACATGGCGACTTCGAGCGAACGAGCGGTACTTGCCGGCGGCTGCTTCTGGGGCATGCAGGATCTGATCCGGCGCTTCCCGGGTGTCCTTTCCACCCGGGTTGGCTACAGTGGCGGCGATGTGCCGAATGCCACCTATCGCAATCATGGTACCCACGCCGAGGCAATCGAGATCAATTTCGATCCGGCCAGGATCAGCTACCGCACCTTGCTGGAATTCTTCTTCCAGATCCACGATCCGACGACGCGCAACCGGCAGGGCAACGATGTCGGGATGAGCTACCGTTCGGCGATCTACTATACCAGCGACGAGCAGAAGCGCGTCGCTGAAGACACCATCGCCGACGTCGATGCTTCCGGCCTGTGGCCGGGCAAGGTCGTCACCGAAGTCGCGCCGGCCGGTGCGTTCTGGGAGGCCGAACCCGAGCATCAGGACTATCTGGAGAAGTATCCCAGCGGCTATACCTGCCATTTCGTCAGGCCCGGCTGGAAGCTGCCGGTTCGCGAAAAGGCAGCATCCTAACGTTTCGGGCACAAGGCATCGAACCTTAGTTACGTCCAGAAGGACGCTTCGGTCGATACCGAGCGGGATCCCTGATCCGGTGCAAATCCCTTTCGGGAGCGTTGGGAACGATATCGAAACAGAGAAAGCCGCCAGGCATCCGCCCGGCGGCTTTCTCTGTTTGGGCAATGACTTATTTGCCGCAGTTCTTGTCGTTCAAGGTCGGCGCCGTGGCGTTGCCACTGGCATCGGACTGCGCACCTTGCGGGTTGGTCGGGCAATTCCGGTCCGCATTGGAGTTCATGTCGCCCGGCGCGATGGTCGTGCTGTTGGTCATTGCCGGATCGAGCGTATCAGGCGAAGCTGGCGTACTCGGTTCTACAGTGACCGACTTGCCGCTGCCGCCAGAGCCATCGGTGCCGCTCGCGCTATTGCTTTGCGCCATCGCGGAACTGGCAAGAGCGACAGTGAGCGCCGAAGCTGCGAGGATTTTCATGAACATGGCTGGTCTCCATTTTCCGTGAACTTGTCGCGTAGCGACTGGCGGGACAACCTCTCGACCTGGTGAAGGTTCCCGGAAAATTTCGCGCCGGCGCAGCCCACTGCCACTGCTCTGGCGCAACGCTTTTGGCGCAGCTCGCCGAAAAAAACCGCTTCCCCAATCGATCGAATGGTGCTTTAACGCGCTCATCCACAGGGGTGCTCCGTACGGTCGGGGCTGAGACGGGGGCGGCAAGCCCACAGACCCTAGAAGCTGATCTGGGTAATACCAGCGGAGCGAGGCGGGCGATGTTTTCAGGCGCACAGATTTCCCTATATCCCATGGCCGACGATTTCGTCGGCGTCATCCTGGGCGCGCTCGACGCGCTCGATCCCTACCGGGACAGGCTGCGGATCGAGACCGACGACATCGCGACGCTGCTGGTCGGGCCGCCCGAAGTGCTGTTTCCGGCCATGCGCGATCTGTTCGTGGCGGCGGCGAGAAGCGGCAAGCATTGCGTACTGTCCGCCGCCGTCTCACGCGGCTGCCCGGGCGAGCCGGACGATCCGATCTGCCGCTCCGACGAGATCGGCGGCCCGACGATCCCGCTCGACGAGCGCAAGCTGGCCGCGATCCGCGCCGTGCAGTCGACAGCTTCGACCGACCAGCCGGCGGCCGCGCAATTCTCGCTCTATGTGATGGGCACCGGCGACCACATGGACGAGATCTATGGCTGCATCGACTTCCTGAAGCAGTCGGGCGTCTTCGAGCGCTCCAAGCATTTCTGCACCAAGCTGCGCGGCGATGCCGGCGCGATCTTCGCCACGCTCAACGAAGCTTTCTGCCGCTTCGGCCCGGGCGCCGGCCACGTGACCCTCGACATCACCATTTCGGCCAACAGCCCGACCGGGGTTTGAGCGGCGCTTGGCCGCCGTCGAGGATATTGTCGTGGTTGGTTCGTTTGATCCGCCTGGGAAAGGTGCTCCTACGCCCAGGCGTCTGCCACAGGGAGCAGCGAAGCCGTTGGTGATTGGCGAAGGCGGCGATGACAGCCGATCTCCCCCCTTGTGGGGGAGATGCCTGGCAAGGCAGAGGGGGGCGCTGTCCCGCCGACCTATCAGGTGGTTACGCTCAGCACCTTCAGCACAAGTCTCGAAGGATGGCGTTCCTTCGCGCCCCCCTTTGTCCTGCCGGACATCTCCCCCACAAGGGGGGAGATCGGCTGTCACCGCCGCTTTCGCCAGAGCAGCCCCCGCGGCCCTCGCTTTCGCCCTGCTGCTTGCCGCCTGGGAGCTCTACGCCCGCTTCGGCGGCATCGCGCCCACCGTGCTGCCGGCGCCGTCGCGCGTGCTGGCGCAGGCGTGGGAGAACCGCGCAGCGCTGGCCGACAACACGCTGCCCACCATTCGCGCCACGCTGGCCGGCTTTGCCTGCTCGCTCGCCGCCGCTTTCGTGCTTTCAACGGTGGTCGATTTCCTGCCGAGGCTGCGGCGTGCGCTGTTCCCGATCCTGATCGCCAGCCAGACCTTGCCGCTGGTGGCGATCGCGCCCTTGGTGGTGCTGTGGTTCGGCTTCGGGCTGCTGCCAAAGATCCTGCTCGTCGCGCTGGTCACCTTCTTCCCGATGATGGTGGCACTGGTCGAAGGCTATGCGTCGACCAGCAAAGAGATTGCCCAGATGCTCGCCGCCATGGGGGCGAGGCGCTGGCGCATTTTCTGGCTGGCTCGCCTGCCTTCGGCGCTGCCCTATTTCTTTGCCGGCCTGCGCATTTCCATCACCTATGCCGTGGTCGGCGCGATCTTCGCCGAATATGCCGGCGCGGCGAAGGGGCTGGGCATCTACATGCTCAGCGCCAAGAACAATTTTCGGCCCGACCTGGTGCTCGCCGCGGTCGCCGTCAGCTCGGCGCTGACGCTTGCCTTGTTCGGACTGGCGGTGCTTATCCAGCGCCTTGCCATGCCGTGGGAAAGGGCTGGGTGCGATGCAAAGCCGGAGCCGACCGAGGAGGACCGGCCATGACCCGGCTGGAACTCCGCGACGTGCGCAAGAACTTCGGCGCGCTCGAGGTGCTCTCCGGCATCTCGATGACCGTGGACGATGGCGAGTTCGTCTCTATCCTCGGGCCGTCCGGCGCCGGCAAGTCGACGCTCCTCCAGTTGCTGACCGGTGCGATTGCGGGCGAGGGCGAGATGCGCTTCGACGGCGCGCCGCTGGACGATCACGGCCGCCATTTCGCTTTCATGCCGCAGCGCGACGCGCTGATGCCATGGCGGCGCGTCATCGACAACGCCGCGCTTGGACTGGAGGTGCAGGGCATGAGGCGCCGGGCCGCGCGCGAGCGGGTCGCGCCCCTGTTCGCCGAGTTCGGCCTTGCCGGCTTCGAGCGCGCCTGGCCGGCCGAACTGTCCGGCGGCATGCGCCAGCGCGCCGCCTTGCTGCGCACCGTGGTGCAGCAGCGCGACATGCTTCTGCTCGACGAGCCTTTCGGCGCGCTCGACGCGCTCACCCGCACGGCCATGCAGCGCTGGCTGGAGAAGATGTGGGCGAGCCATCGCTGGACGGCGCTGCTCATCACCCATGACGTGCGCGAGGCGGTGCTTCTGTCCGACCGCATCTATGTGCTGTCGGAGCGGCCTGCGCGTGTCGTTGCCGAAGTGGCCGTGCCGCTACCGCGCCCGCGCACCGAAAGTGCAGCGCTCGCCCGCGAGGCGGCGGCAATCGAGGCCAGCATCCTCGACACGCTGCTGGGGGCAGGCCGAACCGAATTCCCGATCGTTTGATGGCCCGATTGTTTGATGGAGAGAAAAATGACTGAACTCAACCGCCGCCAGGCGCTGCTCCTGGCTTTGGCCGCCGGCCTGCCGCTGGCTTCGCTCGCCGGGGCCGCACGCGCCAGGGCGGAAGCGCAAAAAATCACCGTCGCGCTCGACTGGACTGTCAACACCAACCACATCGGTCTGTTCGTCGCTCGCGACAAGGATTTCTACCGCGATGCCGGGCTCGATGTCGAAATCCTGCCCTATGGCGATACCGGCTCGGGCACGCTGGTCGCCAACCGCGTCGCTGATTTCGGCATTTCCGGCGCGCTCGGCCTGTTCACGCAGAAGAGCGCGGGCGCGGATCTCAAGGCGGTCTATGCCGTCGTCCAGTCGGAGACCGGCCGCGTCGTCTTCAACGCCGACCGCGCCGCTATCAAGAGCCCGAAGGATCTTGACGGCCTGACCTATGGCGGTTTCGGCAGCGCCTGGGAGAACGCGCTGATCTCGACCATCATCCGCCACGACGGCGGCAAGGGCGATTTCAAGACAGTGACGCTCGGTACCTCGACTTATGATGCGCTGGCGAGCAGCGCCGTGGATTTCACGCTGGAAGTCTCGACCTGGGAAGGCGTGGAGGCCGGGCTCAAGGGCCTGAAGCAGCGCAGCTTCCGCTACGCCGACTACGGCGTGCCGGACGAGCACACCACCTTCATCGCTTCCAGCAATGCGTTCCTGTCGGCTAATCCAAAGGCGGCCGCCGCCTTCGTGCAGGCGACACGGCGCGGCTACGAGTTCGCCGTCGACCAGCCGCAAGAGGCCGGCGACCTCTTGATTACCGCGAACAAGGATACGCTCACCAATCCGGCTTTGATCCAAGCCTCGCTGAAGGCGCTGAACGACGGTCATTTCCTGAAGAGTGCCGCCGGCGCTATCGGCACCATCGACAAGGCCAAGGTCGAGGCGATGGGCGGGTATTTGTTCTCGTCGGGAATACTGCTCGATGGCAATGGCAAGGCGCTGAAGCAAAAGCCGGATTTCGAGGGGTATTTCACCAACGAGTTTGTAGGCGCCTGAGCGAAGGAACGCGGCGTCCGGTCAAGACACGTCAGCCGCCGCGCCTAATTCTTCGCGATGGCGTAGAGCAGGGCGGTTTTGATGTGCCACCCAGGCTCGCCTTGCAGCGACAGGGCGGCGGCGTAGAACTTCGCGACGGCGGGGCAGAGACCCTCAAAGTCCTGGTCTACGTTCGCGATGGCGTCCATCTCGACCGGCGTGCCGCCGCTTCTGATGAAGGCGTCGGCGACCAGCGACCAGTCCTGATCGCTGGGCATGGCCGCCGGCAAACCGCTTCTTTTTGGCTGCGCCGAAGGCGTTGAACAGCGTGGCACCAATCTTGTCCGGGTGAGCCAGGAAATCGTGGCCGGGCGCGCTGATCGCGTCCGGCCCATTGCGCAGGTAATTGTTGCACGTGGCAGGCGTTTCTCGTGCCATGACATGATTGAGCATGTCGAGCTGCGCGGAAAGCGCTTGCGAGACCTCGCTGTCCGGCGCTGAAGTCAGGAGCGGTGTATATCTTTGCCTCAGATCGGCGACCGCCTGTCTGCTGACATTGCGCACTTCTGTTCCACTTCCGGTCTGGGCCGCGGCAGTGATCTTGCGCAGCATCGCATCGTAATCGTCCGGAAATTCCCGGGCGATCGCCTTGAATATCTGGAGGCCCTGCTTCCGGATCTCGGCATCGACGTCGGCGGTGGTCCTCGGCTGGGGCGGCCTCGCCACCGTCTCGTAGAGATCTGAAGTATGCCGAAGCCTGCTTGTTATCGACGCAATCGCCTCGCTGTAATCGGCGATCGACCGATCGTAATCCTGCTTGTCGTCCCGGGCGACGGCCCGATAGATGTATGCGGTGGCGCGGATGCTCGGCGGCTCCGCGGTGTCCTCGGCAATCGCCGTGCAGGCGGCTATGCGCTTGTCCGGCTCGACACTCTCGCCAATGCAGGCTGCATAGTCCTTCTCTGACGCGAGGGCCGGTGCGTTCAGCGCAAGGATAACCGCAAGCCCAGCCAATTGCCGCCGTTTGAGGAGGTCTTCGCCTGCACGAATGATATGATAGCAGCGGCGACTAGCCCCGCACCCTTCCAACTCGCCATTTGGCTGGTCCTCCCCCGAAAACCCTGGTCCACTTCAGCGGTAATCCGCCTATTGTTCTTTATTTGTTCCGCAATGCAAGCATAAATTGCAATATAGCAGACACAGTTTGCATCGCGGTTCCCGCAGCCCGCTCGCTGGTTGAGGGCGTTGCTTCCCGTTCAATCCCGATCTGACCTTGCCGGTTAACCGCCCGGCAATGGTTGCGTGCAAAGGTCGCCGCGAGGGATCATCGGGGTGTTTGCCTTGCTTATGCCAAAAAGTGAAGCGCTCTCGCGTGCCAACCGGGACGGGGTTTTGTCCGAAGCGCGCAAGCGCGAGATCCTGACCGACCTGCGCGAAGGCTTCTTTCGCGCCTGCGCCCTGGCCTGCGCGGGACTGTTCGTCTATCGCGGCGTCTATCAACTGCTGGAGGATCCGACCCGGCTCAACGTCGCGCTGGTTGCGATTTCCGAGATACTCACCTTCACCTGGCTGCTTTTGTCGCGGCGTCCGGTGACGCGTGACTGGAATCCGCTTGCGGTCATCGTCTCCGTGACCGCAAGTTTTGGAGTAGCGTTGATCAGCCTCAAACCTGGCATGGCGCTTGTTCCAGTCTACATCGCCGCACCGCTGCAGGTGATCGCGTTGTTGTTTGTCATCTGGGGCAAGATATCGCTGGGCCGCTCCTTTGCCATCCTGCCTGCCAATCGCGGCGTGATGACGGGCGGCGCCTACCGGCTTGTGCGGCACCCGATTTACGCCGGCTATCTTGCCGGACACGTGCTCTACCTGCTGTCGGCCTTTTCCTTCCACAATCTCGCGGTCTATGCGGTCATCACCTACATGCAGTTGTATCGGATACTACGCGAGGAGGCCCTGCTGGCCGCCGAGCCGGAGTATCGCGCCTATATGGAACGTGTGCGCTACAGGCTGTTCCACCGGATATTCTGAAGGTAAGTTAGCCGACCTGTTCGGGTCGGATTGGCCAGCGCTTCCCCACCCTGCCCGAAATGGATTGATTGGTCGCCTTCCAGTGACCGACAGGCGATTTTTCGCGCTATCCGCGCCGCGAAGCCGTCGGCCGCATGAAGAAACGCTGTGTCGACGTGCTGAGCAACGAGGGCGCTTACGATCGCGACCTGCGCCAACTCTGCCTGTTGATCGCCCGCCGCTGAGCCCTCAGGATGAGCAGTGCGGAACCAGCCGCGAGGCTTTCAAGCGCACTCTCCTAGCCTCCGGCCGGTCGGAAAGTCCGTCGCTCCTGGCGGGCTTTCCGCGTCATTGGGTCTTCTCAGGTCGCCCCGAATGATCGCTCCTCGCCTTGGATCCGCAACCTATCACGGCGCCAAGAGGGTGGAGCTAACTCATTTGACGAACCCTTCTTGCTTGGCGATCCTCGCGGGGGCGGAACGGTAAGGCCGCTCGAGCGTTCTCATCTTCGAACATCGCAGCAAGCGATGTCTAACCGGCGCACGAGCGCACAAAGGAGCGGGAATCATGAGCTTAGGCACCATACTCATCATCCTTCTAGTCCTTGCGTTACTTGGCGGCTTCAGCGGACTCGGCGGCGGGCCGTTCTACGGAACCGGCTATTATGGGGGCGGCGGACTCGGACTTGTGCTGCTGATCGTCATCATCCTTGTCGTGCTCGGACGCATCTAGAGGCACGATTCGATCCATGGTGATCGCGATTTCGTGACCGTATCGATATGTTGCGCACCGGATTGTGATGGAAAAAGCCAGCTTGTGATCCGGTATCGCGCGAGATTCAGGTATGGTGGTGGCGGTCCACACCCCCCGTGGAAACAAGAGGAGAGGGTCCCACCCCTTATCCTCCTCCAAGGCCCGCCCCGGCTTCCCGGAGCGGGCTTTCTTTTTCTCCGGACACGGTGTCGACGCCTTGCCGACCTTGGCGCCGTGGATGTCGAGCGTTGCCTGCTTGGCGGTGGCTGCCTGCCAGTCCGTGCTCTCAGCTTGCCTGCGTTGATGCGGGGGGCATTCATCGCTTGATCGTTGACAGAGCTGCCGCGTCAGAGTAGTGAACAGGATTATACAGGTTCACTGGACAGGTGCCCATATGAAGCGCGGCGCGATTCAGCTCTCTCCCGGTACGGGCAAGCCCGAGCAGATCGCCACCGTTCTGGAGCATGAAATCCGCTCCGGCGTGCTCGGCTTCGGCGATCGCCTGCAAAGCGAGAATGAACTCGTCCAGCGCTTCTCCGTCAGCCGCAACACGGTCCGCAAGGGCCTTGAGGAACTGTCCAGCCGCGGGCTGATCACCACCAAGGTCGGTATCGGCTCCTTCGTCACTTTCGACGGCAAGCCGGTCGACGACGCGATCGGCTGGTCGCGGGCGCTGGCCAATGCCGGCGCCAATGCCGAGACAAGGACGCTGCGGCTCGAGGTGATCGAAGATGCGGGGCTTGCCGCGCTGCTTGAGATCGAAAGCCCGTTCTTCATCGCCGTCGATCGTGTACGCACCAATGCCAGAGACGGTCATGCGATCTCCATCGAGCGCAGCCGCCTGCCGCTGTCGCCGGAACTCGAAGACGTTCCGCTGCGCGGCCTGCGCGAGGGATCGCTGCACCAGACGCTGCGCGCCGCCGGGCTCGTGCCCGACCATGGCGAGGAGTGGATCGGGATCGAGATGCTGAATGCCGAGGACGCGGCCATCCTCGGCTGCCCTGAGGGCACGCCATTCCTGCGTGGCCGCCGGTTGACCCGTGCCGCTGATGACCGGCCGATCGAATATGTCACCAGTCTGCTCAACCCAGCGCATTTCGCGCTGCATATGAGGTTCTGAGCGATGTCGGACAAAGCGACGGACATGATCGACCGCGCCATGGGCGCTCTCATCGGCGGGGCGCTGGGAGATGCGCTCGGCATGCCGACCCAGCTTCTGTCGCCGGCGCGGATCGCCGAGCTGTACGGTCATGTCGAGGATTTCGTAGCGCCCGTTGCCGACCATCCGGTGTCGAAGGGGCTGGCGGCCGGCACCATCACCGACGATACCGAACAGGCGCTGCTGCTTGGCCGCATCCTCATCGAATCGGGCGGCCGCTTCGACCACACGCGCTGGGTCAATGCGCTGCTCGACTGGGAGCGTGACGTCAAGGCGCGCGGCAGCTACGATCTGCTCGGGCCGTCCACCAAGCGCGCCATCGACGCCATCAACAATGGTGTGCCAGCCGAGGACGCGGGGCGTGGCGGGGACACCAATGGTGCAGCCATGCGCATCGCGCCGGTCGGCATCATGATGCCGGTCGAAGCGCTGGAGGCTTTGGTCGCCAAGGTGGCCGAGACCTGCCGGGCGACACACAACACCTCGATCGCTATTGCCTCGGCTGCTGCCGTCGCGGCCGCTGTCAGCTGCGGCGTTTCCGGCGGTGACTGGCGCGCCGCCTCCGACAGTGCCGTCGTGGCGGCGGGGCGAGGAGCGACGCTCGGCTACTGGGTGACCGGCGGCGATATCGCCGCGCGTATCGTCTGGGCGCAGGATCTGGTGCGTGGCAAAGCGACGAGGGACGCGATCCGGCTGATCACCGACCTGGTCGGCACCGGCGTCGCCAGCCAGGAGTCCGTTCCGGCCGCCTTCGCGGTGCTGGAAGTCACCGGCGGCGATCCCTGGCAAGCGGCGGTCATCAGCGCCAATCTCGGCGGCGACACCGACACGATCGGCGCTATTGCGGCCGGCATGGGGGGCGCCTGCACTGGTCTTTCGAAGTTGCCGCGACAGCACGTCGCGCGCCTCCTTGGCATCGACGTCGAGCAAGTTCGCGAACTCGCCGGCGACCTCGTCGCGGCGCGATTGGCGAAAACCGGCTCCGGCAAGGATGCGGCGGCATGAGTGGGCGGCTCGTCCATATCGGCAGCGCGGTGGTCGACTACGTCTACCGCATCGATGCCTTGCCGGCGCCGGGCACGGAGAAGACGGCGTCGAGCTATGACCAGGTCGCTGGCGGCGGCTTCAACATGATGGTCGCGGCCAGCCGGACCGGCATGACAGTGGCGTTTGGCGGCCAGCTCGGCAGCGGGCCGAATGGCGATTTCCTGCGCTCCGCCTTTGCCGCCGACGGCATCGAAACGCTGACGCCGCCATCGCCTGCCATGGACAGCGGCAATTGCGTCGCGATGATCTCAAGCGATGCCGAACGCACCTTCGTGTCCTGGCCTGGTGCGGAGAGCATTCTTAGCCTCGACATGATGGCGCCCGTGGTTGTCTCGCCGGGCGACTGGGTGTTCACCTCGGGCTATACGCTGAGCTATCCCGGAAGCCGCGAGGCGCTCACCGAATGGATCGAGGCGCTGCCTGCGCAGACCCCTTTCGTCTTTGACCCGACGCCGGTCATCTCGCATATTCCGCGTGCCATCCTGTCGCGAGTGCTTGCTCGTACGACCTGGCTAAGCTGCAACGCGACGGAGGCCGCCGAGATTGCCGGCCCTGGTGACGTCGAGGCACTCGCGGGGCGACTGCTTGCGGACCATTGCCCAAAAGCCGATGGCATCATCATCCGCAGCGGCGCCAAGGGCTGTCATGTGCGGCTGGCAAATGGTTCCGCCCAGAGTATTCCGGGATTCGAGGTAGCGGCGGTGGACACCAATGGCGCCGGCGACACCCATATCGGCGCCTTCGTCAGCGCGCTGTCGAATGGTGTTCCGCCGTTCGAGGCGGCGCGCTACGCCAATGCGGCGGCCGCCATTTCAGTCACCCGTTATGGCGGTTCGTCGGCGCCGACGGACGCCGAAATCCAGACTTTCCTGGGCGAGGGCGCGGCCGGCGCGCCCGGCCAGGCACAGAAGGCCCATCAGACAGCCTGACAAGCCCGGGAACCGGGCAAACCAAAGAGAGGAACGAACCATGCGCATGCTCAATTTGACTGCTTTGCTGACGGCGACCGCCGTCGTCACCTCCGCACTCGCCTTCGCCGCCAACGCTGGTGAAGTGCATGTGCTCAACTGGAAGGGTTATGGCGCCGACGAACCCTGGGCCATCGAGGCGTTCGAAAAGGCGACCGGCAACAAGGTCGTCAACGACTTCTTCAATTCCGAACAGGAAATGCTGACCAAGATCCGCACCAATCCGGGTCTCTACGACGTCGTCATGATCAATGCCGCCTTCAACGACCAGGCGATGGCGGAAAAGCTGATCCAGCCGATCGATACCTCAAAACTGCCGAACTATGCCGACATCAGCAAGGACAAGGCCGGGTCGCCGATGCTCGACCATGACGGCAAGGTCTATGGCGTGCCGTGGGTCTGGGGCCTGACGGCGCTCGCCATCAACGAAAAATCCTTCGACAAGCCGCCGACGTCGATCGCCGAGATATGGAATCCGGCGCACAAGGGCCGCGTCATCATCCGCGACGATGCTGTCGAGGCGGTGCAGTTCGGCGCCATCGCCACCGGCCAGAACATCAACGACATCAAGGATATGGGTGCGGTCAAGACCAAGCTCACCTCGCTGATGCCGCAGATCAAGACCTTCTGGAGCTCGGAGAACGACTGGAACCAGATGGTCGCCTCCAACCAGATCGATATCGGCACCTACTGGAGCGGCTCGGCCGACCGCGCCAAGACCCACTTCAAACTGCCGGTCTCGCTGGTCATCCCGCAGGAAGGCGCCGTCGCCTGGCTCGACGCCTTTTCCATTCCGGTCGGTTCGAAGAACGTCGCCGGCGCCGAGGCCTTCATCAACTACATGATCGACCCGAAATTCTACGTCGAATGGGTCACCAAGGTCGGTGCTCCCGTCTCCGCCAATACCAAGGCGGTGGAAGCGCTGCCCGAAGATGCCTTCAACCGCAAGGTGATGGGCGACCCTGCGGTGGCCAAGCGCATCCAGTTCCAGGCGCCGATCACCGACGCCCAGCGCGAGGCCTACCTTGCGCTCTGGCAGCAACTCAAGGTCGACGTGAAGTAACACCCACATCCGGACCAGCCGGCGGCTCGCGCCGGCTGGTCCTTCAATCCTGGGGAGGAGGGTTATCATGGCAGTGCAGGGGGCAGTTGCGTCACGCGGCGGGCTGAGATCGGCGCTGCCATTGCTGGCGCCGGCCTATCTCTGGCTGACGGTGGCGATCTTCCTGCCTCTTTCCGCCATGGTCTTTTTCTCCTTCATGACCGACTTGCCTTTGTCGGGAAAGCCATGGGCATTCACGCTTGGCAACTATGCCGCATTCTTCTCGCAGAGCCTTTACCTGACATTGCTCCTGGCCTCGCTGCGCCTCGGCCTTGAAGTAACGCTGTGGTGCATCGTCATCGGCTATCCCGCCGCTTACGTGCTGGCCAAGGTGCTGAAGGGACGCAGCCGCGAGGCGATCTTCCTGCTCGTCATCCTGCCGTTCTGGTCGAACGGGCTGGTGCGCATCTTCTCCTGGGCGATGGTTTTACGCGAGGGCGGCATCCTCGACACGGCGCTCAACGCCGTGCTGCCGTTCAAGATCAACATCGACCTCATGTATTCCTATCCGGCGGTCATCATCGGACTGGTGCACTCCTACGTGCCCTATATGGTGCTGACCTGTTATCTCACGCTGCAAGCCATCGACGACTCGCTGATCGAGGCCGGGCGCTCGCTCGGCGCCTCGCGGCTGCAGGTGCTTAAGCGGGTCATCATCCCGCTGTCGATGCCCGGTCTTGTGGCGGGCGCCGCGCTCATCTTCGTGCCGGTCGTCGGCTCCTTCATGGAGCCGCGTATCCTCGGCGGTCGAACCGGCACCTTCTACGGCACCGTCATCGAGGACCAGTTCGTCGCCGTGTTCAACTGGCCGCTTGGGGCGGCGCTGTCCTTCATCCTGCTGGCCGTCGTGCTGGTCATCCTGGCGATCGCGTCGCCGGTGCTGCGGAGGACGACATGATGGCGACGACACGTATCCTCGAATGGCTCGGCCGGCTCTATATCTTGCTGCTGCTGGCCTTCCTCTATCTGCCCATCATCATCATGGCGCTGATGTCGTTCAACGCCTCGCCCTTCTACCAATTGCCGTTCGAATGGACGACCGAGTGGTACGCTTCGCTGTGGCAGAACGACCAGCTGATCGCGGCCACCTGGAACAGCCTCGAGATCGCCGTCATCACTACGGTCATCTGTGTGGTTCTTGGCACGGCTGCGTCGCTGGCGCTCTTTCGTTACGAGTTTCGCGGCAAGAAATTGCTGCAGGCGCTGCTGTTCCCGCCGATCGCCATTCCGTGGCTGATCACCGGCACGGCGATGCTGATCTTCTTCTTCGGCGTCGGCATCGGGCGCGGCCTGTTCGCCATCCTGCTCGGCCATGTCGCGCTGGCGTTGCCCTATGTCATCGTCGTCGTCTCGGCCCGGCTGCAGACCTTCGCGCCGGAGCTGGAAGAGGCGGCGCGCTCGCTTGGCGCCAATCAGTGGCAGGTGACCAATCGCGTCACGCTGCCCTGGATCATGCCGGGCGTCATCGCCGGCGGGCTGTTCGCCTTTGCGGTTTCGTTCGACCAGTTCGTCGTCTCCTACTTCCTGTCGACGCCGGGACAGACGACGCTGCCGGTCGAAATCTATGCCGCGATCCGCAAGGGTTTTACGCCCGAGATCAATGCGGTCTCGACCATCATCATTGTCGTGTCGATGGCGCTGATGCTGCTCACGGCGCGCTTCTTCAAATTCGGCGGAGAGAAATAATGGCCGGCGTGCAGGTATCGAACGTCTCGCGCAGCTTCGGCGCGCACAAGGCGTTGGACGATGTCTCCATCGATTTCGCCGATGGCGGCTTCTATGCCCTGCTTGGCCCGTCCGGCAGTGGCAAGACCACGCTGCTGCGGCAGATCGCCGGTTTCGACTTTCCCGACTCGGGCCGTATTTCCATCGGCGGCGAGAGCGTCGAGCGGGTGCCGGTGGAAAAGCGGCGCATCGGCATGGTGTTCCAGAATTATGCGCTGTTTCCCAATATGAGTGTCGCCGACAATATCGCCTTCGGCCTGTCGGTGCGCGGCGCGGCGAAGGCTGTGATCGCCACGGAAGTGCAGCGCGCGCTCGACCTCGTGCAACTCGGCAAGCTTGGCGCCCGGCGCCCGCACCAGCTCTCCGGCGGCCAGCGCCAGCGCGTGGCGCTGGCGCGCGCGATCGTCACCAAGCCGCGCGTGCTTTTGCTCGACGAGCCGCTGGGCGCGCTCGACAAGGCGCTGCGCGTCGACATGCAGATCGAGTTGAAGCGCATCCAGCGCGAGATCGGCATTACCACCATCTTCGTCACCCACGACCAGGAAGAAGCGCTGACGATGAGCGACCGCATCGGCATTCTGCGCGACGGCAGGCTGGTGCAGGAAGGACCGCCGGAGGAAATCTACGACCGGCCAAAGAGCGAATTCGCCGCCACCTTCCTCGGCGACGCCAACATCTTTCGCGGCGACGCGACCGGCAACGGTATCCGCCTGCCGGACGGTACGGCCATCGCGGCCGGCGCGGGTGCGACGCTTGCCGCCGGGACCAAGGCGAGTTGTGCCGTGCGGCCCGAACGCATCCGCATCGACACCGATGCCGAGGCCATGGATGCCGCCAATGCCAACATGCTCAAGGGGCAGGTGTCGAAGCGCATCTTCGCCGGCAACAACAGCACCTATTTCGTCGAGCGTGCCGGCCAGACGCTGAAGGTCATCGTGCAGAACACCGGCGTGGACCGGCTGGCGGAAGGGCAGGACGTGGTGCTGCGCTGGTCGCCGGAGAGCACGGTGCTGATCGCGGGGGATTAGGTCGCTGTCGATAGATGGGCCGCTGGCGTTCCTTCGCGCCCCCCTCTGTCCTGCCGGACATCTCCCCCACGAGGGGGGAGATCGGCTGTTATCGCCGGTTTCGCGGAATTCCACGTTGCAAAAAGTGCAATAAGGCCGAAGCTGCCAATCTCCCCCCTCGTGGGGGAGATGTCCGGTAGGGCAGAGGGGGGCGCTGTCCCGCCATACTGTCGAGTAAGCTTCTGGAGTACCGATGACTTTGGAATTGACTGTCGGAGATCAATCCATGCTCGACGGCGAGCAAGGTCCATCGGCCGCAGCCGCCATGAAAACCCTCGTCGCCTTCTCCAAAGCCGTCGGAGCAGGCAGCCTGCTCGACATCACCGGCGCCCATATCGATGGCTGTCTCTATCACGGCAAGGCAGGGCTCGATTTCGTCGAACGGCTGGTCGAGGGCGGCGGCCGCGTGCTGGTACCGACGACGCTCAATGTCGGCTCGTTCGACCTCATCCATCCAGGCATGGTGAAGATGGCGGCAGCGGAGGAAGTGCCAGCGCGACGGCTGATGAAGGCGCATCTGGAGCTTGGCTGCCAGGCGACCTTCACCTGCGCGCCCTACCAGACGCGGTTCCGGCCCGAATTCGGGCAGCAGATAGCCTGGGGCGAATCCAACGCCATCGTCTTCGCCAATTCGGTCATCGGCGCGCGTACCAACCGCTATGGCGACTTCATCGATCTGTGCTGCGCCATGACCGGACGCGCGCCGGCCTGGGGCTTGCATCTCAGCGAAAACCGGCGCGGGCGCATCCTGTTCGAACTGGCGGTTGCCGATCCGGAACCGAGCGACAGCCTGTTTGTCGGCGTCGGGCTGATCATCGGGCAAGCAAGCGGCGATCGTGTCCCGGTTGTCACTGGCCTGCCGCAACCGCGCGACGAGGACCAGTTGAAGGCGCTGGGTGCCGCGGCCGCAACGACCGGCGCCGTGGCGCTGTTTCATGCGGTCGGCATCACGCCGGAAGCGGAAACGCTTGATGACGCATTCCAGGGCATGGCGCCCGAGGAGACTATCCGTATCAGCCGTGCCGACGTCGATCATGCGTTGGCCAGGCTGTCTGGAGTGGCCGACGGTGCGCCGCTCTCGGCCGTGTCGCTGGGCACGCCGCACTTTTCCCACGAAGAATGGATGCGCCTGTTGCCCATGCTGCGCGAGGTCGCGCCTGGCAAGGGCATTCCGATCTATGTCAGCACCGGGCGGGCGACGCTGACGCGGCTGCAGGAGGAGGGCGCGCTTGACGGCATGGAGGCGTTCGGCCTGATCCCCGTCGCCGACACCTGCACCTATGTCACCGCGATCCTCGAACGGCTCGACGGCGTGGTTATGACTAATTCCGGCAAATGGGCACATTACGCGCCGGGCAATATCGGCGTGACTGTCGCTTTCGCCGAGATGAGGGATTGCATCCGTTCCGCCGCTGTCGGGCATGTCGTGCGAGGTACGTCATGAGCAAGCTGATCGAACGAGCAGGCAGCTTCCAACTGATCGGCGCAGCAGAGGGACACAGCTTGGTGTTTTCGCAGCCGCTCAGCTTCTGGGGTGGCATAGATGCCGAAACCGGCGACATAACAGATCATTCGCACCCCGGCCTCGGCCAGAACGTCGCCGGCAAGATCCTCGTCATGCCGAGCGGGCGTGGGTCGTCTTCCTCGTCCTCTGTCCTGGCCGAGGCGATCCGCCGGGGCACGGCGCCCGCAGGTATCCTTCTGGAGAGGCCGGACCCGATCCTCGCCGTCGGCGCCATCGTCGCCGAGTTTCTTTACGGGATCAGTATGCCGCTCGTGGTTTGCGACATTGCGGGCATCGCCTCCGGCGGGCGCATTGCGATCGGTGCTGGCGAGGATGGCGGGGCGGTCGTCAGCTTTGTCGATGCCGCGGTCGCTGAGGTTCAATAAGATAGAACATCACTCTTCGACGCCGCGCCCAACTGAGCCGTCCTTTTTGCATTTGAACCTTCGCGGCTCTCACCTCCATTGTGCTGATGGGAAATGATGGTGCAGGCCTTGGCCGATGCCGGGGCCATGGCGTTATATCCAGTTTCTCGGGGAGGATTGGATGGCGAGCATGGGTTTCGAGCCGGACGTCAAGGTGCGCGCCAGGGAATACCGGATCGGCTGCGTCGGCGCCGGTATGATCATGGCCGAGTGCCACCTGGGCGCTTACGCCCAGGCCGAATTTCCAGTGGTGGCGATCGCGTCGCGGACGAAGGCCAGCGCCGAGAAGGTCGCCACACGCTGGGACATCCCGACCGTGCATGACACGCCGGAGCAGCTGATCGAAGACAACAATGTCGAGATCGTCGACCTTGCCTTTCCTCCCGACCAGCAGCCGGCGTTGATCCGCCACGCGCTCAAGCAGAAGCACATCAAGGCGATCCTGGCGCAGAAGCCGTTGGCGCTGTCAGTCGAGGAAGCCGTCAAGCTGCGCGACGAGGCGGCGATTTCAGGCAAGATCCTCTCGGTCAACCAGAACATGCGCTACGACCAGTCGATGCGCGTGCTGAAGCAGATCATCCACAGTGGCGCGCTCGGCGACATCGTCTTCGCGCAGATCGACATGCACGCGATCCCGCACTGGCAAGCCTTCCTCGCCGATTACGACCGGCTCACACTTGCCAATATGAGCGTGCATCATCTCGACGTGCTGCGCTTCCTGTTCGGTGATCCCCTGGAGATCACCACGTTAACGCGCAAGGATCCGCGCACGACGTTCGAGCATTCCGATGGCATCACGGTGTCGACCTTGCGGTTCCCTTCCGGCGTGCTCGCTGTGTCGCTGGAGGATGTGTGGTCCGGGCCCCGTCAGCAGGGCTATCGAGACGATCAGCACATCAACTGGCGCGTCGACGGCACCAAGGGTGTCGCCAAGGGCACGATCGGCTGGCCGACAGGCGTGGCATCGACCTTGACCTATGCCTCGACCGAGACGACCGGCGGAGAATGGGTCAGTCCGAGCTGGGACACGATGTGGTTCCCGCACGCCTTCATCGGCGTGATGGAGCAGCTTCAATATGCCGTAAAGACCGGCACGCCGCCGGCGCTGTCGGTCGCCGACAACGTCAAGACCATGGCGCTGGTCGAAGCCGGCTATCGCTCGATGGCAAAAGGCCGCACCGTCAGGCTCTCCGAAATCTCGACCGACTGAACATCCGGCCACGGATTAGTATGGCCACTGAATCGCTTACCGGGAGGACTTCACCCCATGATGCAGGCAGGTATCTTTACGGGCTATTTTCCTTACGAGCTGGATGAGGCCGCCAGGCGCATCCGCGGGCTCGGTTTCAACACCGTGCAGCTCGACCTGCATTTCAGGGATATCGACCTGTCGGCGGGACAGATCACCAGGGATAAGGCAAAAAAGGTCCGCGATACATTCCGCGACCACAATCTGCCGGTCTGCTGCATTTCAGGCTACACCAACATCATCCATCCCGACAAAGCCGAGCGCGAAAGGCGCGTCGGCTATCTCAAGGAGATCATCCGCAACGCGCGCGATTTCGGCTCGCCCTATGTGATCTCCGAAACCGGCACCTACAACACCGAATCCGACTGGGTGCATCATCCCAGGAACAAGACCGAAGAGGGTTTCGAGGAATGCCGCAAGGTGATCTCCGACCTTGCCCGGACGGCCTATGACCACGGCGCGGTGTTCCTGCTCGAAACCTATGTCAACAATGTCGTCGGCTCGGTCGAGGAGACGGTGAAAATGTTCGCGCAGGTCGATCACCCCGGGCTCGGCCTGTTGATGGACCCGACCAATTATTTCGAGGCCCACAACATCGATCGCATGGACCAGGTGCTGAACCAGGTGTTCGACACGCTGGCCGAAAAGATCAGGATCGCGCACGCCAAGGACGTCAAGCGCTCGGGCGGCGACAAGTCGGAAAAGCATGCGGACATCGGCGACGAGAACGCCCATGAGGGGCTGACATTCCGTGGCGTCGGCGAGATCGAACTGCCCGCTCCTGGTCTCGGCTCGCTCAACTACGATCTCTATCTCAGACGGCTCAGCGAGAAGCACCCGAACATCCCTGTCATCATCGAGCATCTGACCGAGGACGACGTGCCGCGCGCCAAGACATTTCTGGACGGGAAATTCCGCGCCAACGGCCTTTGAGGCCAGCGGGAGAAGACGATGGCGAAGCGCGACTACAGCCTGGTCGGCGAAAGCACACGGATCGCGATCGAGACCGGCCTGGCCTCGGCCGAGTGGTATCACACCGACGTGCCGCGCAAGGCGATGAAGGAGTTGATGCGGCGCTGCGACGGCCCGGCGATCCGCGACACGGCGATCTGGCTCGCGGCGATCCTGGGCTCGGCCGCCGGGATCGTCTGGTTCTGGGGTTCGGGGTGGGTGGTGCCGTTCCTGTTCGTCTACGGCGTGCTCTACGGCTCGTCCAGCGACTCGCGCTGGCATGAATGCGGCCACGGCACGGCGTTCCGCACGCGCTGGATGAACGACGTGGTTTACCACATCGCCTCCTTCATGCTGATGCGCAATCCCGTGCAATGGCGCTGGAGCCATGCCCGCCACCACACCGACACCATCATCGTCGGCCGCGATGCCGAGATTGCCGTCATGCGTCCGCCGGACCTGTTGAAGGCGGCGCTGGCCTTCACCGGCATTCTCGACTTCCGCTATTCGCTGCCGACGCTTGTGCGCCAGGCTTTCGGCACGCTGTCTGACGACGAGAAGAGCTACATCCCGGAGATGGAACAGCACAAGGCCGTGGTCGCGGCCCGCTGGCATGTCGCCATCTATGTCGCGACGATCGCTCTCGCGATCGGGCTTAGATCATGGGTGCCGCTGGTGCTGATCGGTGTGCCGCGCCTCTACGGCACCTGGCATATGGTGACGACCGGCCTGCTGCAGCATATCGGCCTTGCCGACAATGTCGTCGATCACCGGCTCAACACCCGCACCGTCTACATGAACCCGATCAGCCGGTTCATCTACTGGAACATGAACTACCATGTCGAACACCACATGTTCCCGATGGTGCCCTATCACGCGCTGCCAAGGCTGCACGAACTGATCAAGCACGATTTGCCGGAGCCGAACCCGTCGATGTGGCATGCCTATCGCGAGGTCTGGCCGGTGCTGCTCAGGCAACTGAGATACGAGGACTATTACCTCAAGCGTGAACTGCCGCCGACGGCCAGACCCTATCGCGGCGAGTTCCATGGGGCCGATATGTCGGCGGCGGCCGAGTAGCGATCGCCAATGTCGTGAGGAGCCCGAGATGGCCAATTGGGTTGAAGCGTGCGCGGTGGACGACGTCGAGGAAGAGGATGTCATTCGCTTCGATCGTGGCGGCCGCACCTTCGCGGTCTACCGTTCGCCGGATGACGAGTTCTTCGCCACCGACGGCTATTGCACGCATGAGAAGGCGCATCTGGCCGACGGGCTGGTGATGGACGACATCATCGAATGCCCGAAACACAATGGCCGTTTCAACTACAAGACCGGCCAGGCCAAGGGCGCGCCGGTCTGCGTCAATCTCAAGACCTATCCGGTCAAGGTCGAGGCCGGTAAGGTGATGATCGAGATCGACTGATCGGCCGACATGGCCTCCCCCAACACAATGAAGGAACAAAGTTCGATGAGCCGAAAGAGACCGACCGTCGCCGATCTGCGCGCGATGAAGGGTAAGCGCCAACTGACCATGCTGCGTGTTCTGACCCTGGACGAGGCCGAGGCCGCCGAACGGGCAGGGGTCGACATCGTCTCGGTGCCGCCCGAACTGGTGCTCAACCCGCAATACCGCGATGCAGCCCCCAGCCTGTTCACCATGCCGGGCGAGAATTTCTTCGAGATCGGCACGGCGGATGATTTCGTCCGCTGGGCCTTCCGCCTCTACAAGGCCGGCGCCGACGCGGTCTATTGCAGCGCCGGCTACGCCACCATCAAGCGGATGGCCGACGATGCTATCCCCGTTATCGGCCATGTCGGCCTCATTCCATCGCGCGCGACCTGGACCGGTGGCTTCAAGGCCGTCGGCAAGACCGCCGACGCCGCCATGCAGGTTTTCGAGGCGGTGAAGCAACTGGAGGCGGCCGGCGCCATCGGCGCCGAGATCGAAGTGGTGCCGGTCGAGGTGGCGAAGGCGATCTCGGAGCGTACTCCGCTCATCATGCTGTCGATGGGGGCGGGCACGGGCTGCGACGCGCAATATCTGTTCGCCGAGGATATTCTTGGCCAGAACCGTGGTCACATGCCCCGCCATTCCAAAGTCTATCGCAACTTCGCCGCCGAGTGTGACCGGCTGCAAGCGGAGCGGGTCGCCGCATTCTCCGAATATGTCGCCGACGTCAACAGCGGCGCCTATCCCGAGGACAGGCACATCGTGCACATGGATCCGGCCGAGCTACGCCTGTTCCTGGACAAGGTCAGCCTGATGTAAGGTCCAATTCCCGCTGGCAAGCGCGGCATGGAGCGCTTCGGCGTCGATGCCGAGCGGCCTGTCCTCCTTCAGCACCGGGACGAGCGCACGGATCCCCGCGTGGACGGCCGATATACGTGGTGCCAGCACCAGCCCTTCACGCAGGTCGACGGCCTGGGCGGCGGCCATCAGTTCGAAGGCGATCAACCGCCGCCACAGCATGATCATCCCGGCGCATTTCGCAACGGCGAGCGGCGACTGGGTCGCGTGGTCCTCGACGCCTTCCGAGATGGGCAGGAAATCGAGCATCACCGGATTGGCCTTGTGGCGGATGGCGGCCAGGATCGAGGTCACCGTCTTTTGCAGCGGCACGAAACCAGCCGACGCGCCGCCGACCGGGGAGAGATATTTTGGCAGGCCGTTACGACCGGAACCGGTGAGCTGGATGAAGCGGGCCGCACTCGCCGCGGCGCATTGCGCGATCGCCAGACTGAGCGTCTCGAAGGCGAGCGACAGGGCAGCCGTGTGGAAATTGCCTGTCGACATCACCACGCCGTCGTCGCCGACCACCAGCGGGTTGTCGGCCGCGGCATTGAGCTCGATCTCGACGGCCCGCTTTGCCTGGGCGATTGCGTCGATCAGCGCACCGTGGATCGATGGCATGCAGCGGATCGAGAGCGGGTCCTGCAGGGTTGTCGGCGCCGGTGCCTCGTCGCGGGCGAGAAGATCATGCAGCGCCTTGGCGGCTTCCTGCTGGCCGGCCGCCGGGCGTGCCATGTGCAGGCGCGGATCAAGGATGGTGCGGTTGGCGCCGATGCCTTCCATGGTCAGCGCGCCGGCCTGCTGCTGCTGGACAAGGGCCGACAGCGTATCCGTCACCACGAGCGCGCCGCTGCCGGCGGAGACCGCCGAGGCGTTGACGAGCGACAGCCCGTCCTTGGGCGCCAGGCGGATCGGGGCAAGGCGGGCCATCATCAGCGCCTTTGCCGCCGGCATTCGTCGTCCCTGATAATCGGCCTCGCCTTCACCGATCAGCAGGCGGGCGAGCGCGGTCATCAGCACGAGGTCGCCGGCGCCGATGGAACCGAGCGACGGCATCACCGGATGGACACCGGCATTGAGGGCGTCGACCAAAGCGACGAACACGGCAGGCGAAAGGCCGGAGCCACCGGCCGAAAGCATCGATGCGCGCGCGACCATGGTGGCGCGGACAGTCTCGGTCGGCAGCGTTTCGCCGACCGCTCCGCTGCGCCCTTCCAGCAATTGGCGCTGGAAAGCGCTGGCGTCGCCTTCGACCGTCGTGCCGAGATTGGCGCCAAGTCCGGTGTTCAGGCCATAGATATGCTGGCCAGAGGCGGCGGCATGATCGAGCACTTTTCGCGCCTTTTCCAACCTGCCGATGACATCGGGTCCGATTTCCACCTTGCGCGCTTCACGGGCGACCGCGGCGACATCGCCTGTGCCGATGCGGGCTCCGGTGAGGACCAGCGCGCTCATGCGAAGCGCAGCCTCTGGCCGATGCCTTGGGCTTGCGCCTTGGACAGCATCGCCTTTCCGAGCGCAATGTCGGAGAGCGACAGGCCGCGATGCCAGAACAGGATTGTTTCGTCGTCGCTTTCGCGACCCGGCTTTAGACCGGCGGCGATCTGGCCAAGCTCGGCATGCAGCGTCTTTTCGCTGAGCCGCCCGGTCTCGACATGGGCCCGCAGCGAGCCGAACTTGCCGCCCTTGCACTGGCCCCAATCGTCGACGACCATCTTCTGCATGATGTCGGTCAGCGACAGTTCCACCGCGCTCATCGTGCCATAGGGTACCACAAGCGCGCCGGGCTTGATCCATTCGGTCTTGAGTAGCGGCTGCGGCTCCGGCAGACGCGAGGCCTCGACGACGATGTCCGCTCCCTTGACGCAGCCTTCCCAGTCGGCCACCGCCGTTACCGTCTTGCCGAGATCGGCCGACAGTTTGGCGGCAAAGCCGTCGCGGCTTTCCGGGCGGCGCGAATGGACGCGGATCTCGTCGAAGTCGCAGAGATGGTCGAGCAGCCGCACGTTCCAATAGGCAGTGCCGCGCGCGCCGATATGGGCCAGCACCTTGGAATTCCTGCGCGCCATATGCTTGGCGCCGATGGCGGTGACCGCGCCGGTGCGCATGTCGGTGATGACGGTGGCGTCGAGAATGGCGCGCGGCGTGCCGGTGCGCGGATCCAACAGATTGAGGATGCCGAACTCGGACGGCAGTCCGTGCAGATAGTTGTCGACATAATCGCCGACAATCTTCACGCCCGCCGCATCGAGCGGCGCCACATAGCCGCGCAGCACGTTGAAATGGCCGTGGAAGGACGGGTCGGGCTCCAGGTGGACGCGCGGCTCGATCACCGTCTGGCCCTTGCCCTGCGCCACGAGCCCGGCCTCGACCGCGCCGATGATTTCCGCATCGGTCATGGCAAGGGCGTCGATGTCGAAGGCATTGAGATAGTCGATATAGATGGGCTTCATGCGCGCACTGTTCCTCGGGAGCCCCCACTCCCTCCATAACAGGCAAACAGGCGATACGAAAGTTTGTTGGATAACCTATGGACTGAGCCAGCCGGATGCTGTTCAAACCGGGTCGTCATGACTGCTCTTTCCCAAGACGAAGCCCCACCTCAACCCACGACGACAGCAGCAACAAACGCGCGGCGCGTGGCGCTGATCGTTGCCATCGCCTTCTTCATGCAACTGCTGGATTCGACGATCATCTCGACGTCGCTGCCGCAGATGGGCGCCTCCTTCGGCGTGCCGGCAGTGGCGATGAGCATCGGCATCACCGTCTACATGCTGACCATGGCGGTGTTCGTGCCGCTATCGGGCTGGCTCGCCGACCGGTTCGGCGCGCGCAACATTTTCCTCGTCGCGATCGCGCTGTTCACGCTGGCCTCGCTCGCCTGCGGCTTCTCCCGGGACCTGACAGAATTCGTCGCCGCACGCGCCGTGCAGGGCCTGGGCAGCGCGCTGATGACGCCGGTCGGGCGCATTCTTGTCTTGCGCAATGCGTCGAAACCCGAACTGCTCAACGCCACCGCGCTGATCACCTGGCCGGCGCTGTTCGCGCCCGTGGTCGGGCCTGTGCTTGGCGGCTTCATCACCACCTATCTGTCCTGGCACTGGAATTTCTTCATCAACATCCCGCTTGGGCTGGTCGGGCTGGGGCTTGTCGCCCGCTTCATCCCCGGCGACCGTGAGGCCGATCCCAAGCCGCTCGATTGGCCGGGGTTTTTCCTGACCTCGCTCGGGCTCGCCTGCCTGCTCTATGGCCTCGAGCGCTTCGCGCATCCCGAGGATGGCATGCTGCCGACGGTGCTGCTGATCGCGGCGGGGATCGTCGTCGGCTGGCTGGCGGTGCGGCATCTCCGGCGCGCCCCGCACCCATTGCTCGACCTGTCCTCGTTCAAGGTGCAGACCTTCGCCATCTCGACGCTGGCCGCCGGCACCATCTTCCGGGTGGCGATCAACGCGACGCCGTTCCTGCTGCCGCTTTTGTTCCAGGTCGGCTTCGGCCTCTCGCCCGTCGATGCCGGCATGATGATCCTGGCCTATTTTCTCGGCAATCTCGGCATGAAGACGGTGACGACGCCGACGCTGCGGCGTTTCGGTTTTCGCTCGGTGATGGTCGTCAACGGCATCACCGCCTCGGCCTCGATCATGGCCTGCGCGGCGATCTCGCCGCAGACACCGCAGGCCCTGGTTGTCGTGCTGATGCTGATCGCCGGTCTGTCGCGTTCGATGCAGTTCACCGCGCTCAACACGCTGGCCTTTGCCGATATCGCCGCGGCGCAGCGCAGTTCGGCGGCGACGCTGTCGTCGATGCTGCAGCAGGTGGCGATGCTGTTCGGCGTCGCCGTGGCGGCGGCGATCCTCAACCTGTCCCAGATCGCCAGGGATGGGCCGGCACTCGACCTCGTCGATTTTCGAATCGCCTTCCTCGCGATCGGCGCCATCGGGCTGGTGGCGGCGCTCCGTTTCCTCGTGCTGCCGCAAGGGGCAGGTGCCGAGGTTTCCGGTCACGCGGCGAGGAATTGAAATCGAATTTTCCAGCCGACGCGGAGGTGAATTCCGCACCGACCGTTCGCCTTGATGCGGTGCTTTCGCGCATCCCGATCTCGTCAACAATTTCCGGCGCAGGCTGGCCAACGATCCGGTGTCGACGGCGAATGATTGCTCCTACGTGTCCACTCGCACACGTACTGTGTCTACTCGCACACGGCGGCGGCGCGGGCCATGGGCATGACCGAGGCGCGGCATGGCGAGCTGGTTTCGATCATCGGGCTGGCCGCCCAGACCAATCATCTGGTTACGGCGATGCAGATTGCGGTCGATCCGCAATTCGAAATGAAGTGAGATGAGGCTTCCCATCTCCCACAAGGGAAAAGGGGATCAGCATCCACGCCGGCAGCCAGCCGATATGCACGGCGAGAACTTTTGTCCCCATGCTGTTAAGGAAGTGACATGTAACGGCACTATGGAAGCCTCACGCGAAGTGGTCGCCTGGGGTTCTCCAGCGTCGGCCCCGCAGTGGAGCCGTCATGAAAATCGTTCAGATCACCGACACCCATTTCAGCCCGACCAAGCCACACTTCAATGGCAATTGGCAGCCGCTGGCCGCCTGGATCGAGCAGAGCGGCGCCGATCTTGTCGTCCACACCGGCGACCTCAGTGTCGACGGCGCCGACAGGGACGATGACATCGCCTTCTGCATGGATCTGATGCAGGAAATCTCGAAACCGATGCTGATCGTGCCCGGCAATCACGATGTTGGCCATCTGCCCGGATCGCTGCAGCCGGTCAATGCCGGGCGGCTCGATCGCTGGCGCCGGCTGGTCGGCCCCGACTACTGGATGGAGGACGCCGGAAGCTGGCGGCTCGTCGGGATCGACAGCCTGCTGATGGGTTTCGACGACGCTGAGGAAGAGGCGCAGTTCGAATGGCTGCGGACCATGCTGGAAAGCCGCGGCGGCCGGCGCGTCGCGCTCTTCGCCCACAAGCCGCTCTTTATCGACGAACCGGGTGAGGGCGATACCGGCTACTGGAGCGTCCGCCCGGCACACCGCCAACGCCTCTACGATCTGATCGCCGCTCACGATGTCGCGCTGTTTGCAAGCGGTCACCTGCACCGGGCGTGGCAAGGCAAATACGATAACACGTCGCTGGTGTGGGGCCCGTCGGCGGCCTTCGTCGTCGGCGACATGGAACGCGATATGCCGGGCGAGCGGCTGCTCGGCGCCGTCATGCATGATTTCGGCGACACGGTCTCCAGCGAGATCGTCGCTATTCCAGGCATGACCATTCACGTCCTCGACGATGTGGTCGAGGAGGTCTATCCGCACGAGGCGCACAAGGTTCGCAAGAAGGTCGTATCATGAGCGCGCTCTCGCTTCGCGGCCTGAAAAAGTCGTTTGGCGGCAACGCCATCCTGAATGGAATCAGCCTCGATGTGGAACCCGGCGAGTTCATCGCTCTCGTCGGTCCTTCGGGGTGCGGCAAGAGCACCTTGCTGCGTATCCTGGCAGGGCTCGACCATGCCGACAGCGGCGAAATCGTCGTCGGCGGCAAGGACATGTCTCCGGTCGCCGCGGCCGACCGCAATATCGCCATGGTGTTCCAGTCCTACGCGCTCTATCCGCATCTCACCGCCGGCCAGAACATCGCGGTTCCCTTGGCCATGAAGCGGCTGAGCGGGGGGCAGCGCTTGCCGGTGATCGGCTCATTGCTGCCCGGCCAGAAGGATATTCGCGCCGGTATTTCACGCGACGTGCGCGAAATGGCGACTGTCTTGAAGATCGATCATCTGCTCGACCGCAAGCCGGGGCAGATGTCGGGTGGCCAGCGGCAGCGCGTGGCGCTGGCGCGCGCCATGGTGCGGCAGCCCAGCATCTTCCTGATGGACGAGCCGCTTTCCAACCTCGACGCGAATCTGCGCGTCCATGCGCGCGGCGAGATCGTCGAACTGCACCGCCGCGCTGGCGTGCCGACGCTCTATGTGACGCACGACCAGGCCGAGGCACTTTCGATGGCCGACCGTGTGGCGGTGATGATCGGCGGCAATCTGCTGCAGCTGGCCGCGCCCGATGTGATCTACAACGATCCCGCCCATATCGAGGTCGCGCGTTTCGTCGGCCAGCCGAGGATCAACATCGTCCAGGCGCAGGCCGAAAGCGGCCGCGTCGGCTTCGAGGGCATCCGGCTGGCCCTGCTGGAGAAAGTGGCGACCGGCCCGGTCAGCCTCGGCATTCGGCCCGAATTCGTGAAATTGTCTCCAAGCGGTCGGAGCGGCATTGCCGGGCGGATCGAGCGTCTCGAATTCCTCGGGTCGGAAGTCATTGCCCATTGCCGGCTCGACGCCTCCGGCGAGACCGTCATCGCCAAGCTCGTGCCGCACGAGGCGAGGGAACTGATCGCGGGAATGCCGGTGGGCGTCCTTGTGTCCATCGAACAGGCCATGGTCTTTGGACCGGAGGGAAGGCGCCTGCGCATCGCCGGCACGACGGGCGCGCGGCAGGAGCCGGCCTATGTCTAGCGTTGCGGTGGCGGGCAGGGTCCCGAGTGCCGCCGCGCTTCGGCAGCGCAGCGAAGACCGGACCGCCTGGCTGCTGGCATTGCCTGCCATCGCGCTGTTGCTGTTGTTCGTGCTCTTGCCCGTGGCTGCCGTCATCTTCCTCGGCTTCACCGATTTCGAGCTCGGCTATGGCAAGTTTCGCCTGGTCGGCTTCGAGAATTACGCACATCTGCTGGGCGACCGCACCTTTCGTCGATCGCTGTGGAACACATCGGTCTATACGGCGATCGTCGCGCCGGTCTCGATCGTGCTTGGCCTGGGCGTCGCCCTGCTGATCGAAGGCGAGGAGCGGGCGCGCGGCTTCTTCCGCACCGTTTACTTCCTGCCCGTCGCCTCGCTGATCGTCGCCATGGCGACTGTCTGGCAATATATCTTCCACCCGACGATCGGGCCGCTCAACGCGCTGCTTTCGCTGGCCGGCATTCCCGGCCCGAACTGGCTCGGCGCGTCGAATACTGTCCTCTACAGCCTGTCGATCATCGGAATCTGGCAGTCGGTCGGCTTCAACATGGTGCTGTTCCTGGCCGGCCTGACGGCGATCCCGCGCGAGCTCTACGCCGCTGCTCACGTCGACGGCGCGAGATCGGCGCTCGACCGGTTCTTCCTGGTCACCTGGCCGATGCTCGGACCGACGATGCTGTTCGTCGTCACCATCAGCATCACCAATGCGGTGAAGGTTTTCGAAACGGTGAAGATGCTGACCGATGGCGGCCCCAACAAGGCCTCCGAAGTGCTGCTCTTCACCATCTACCAGGAGGGTTTCGTCTATCTGCGCGTCGGCTACGCCTCGGCGATGACCGTCGTCTTCCTGGCGATCCTGGTCGTGCTGATGCTTCTGCAATACCGCGTGCTCGATCGGCGGGTGCACTACACATGACAAGCACCCCCATCCCCGCAGGCCGCATCATCCGCTTCGCGCTGCTTTCGCTTGGCGCGCTGATGATCCTCGCGCCCTACATCTTCATGATCTCGACGGCGGGCAAGACGCAGAGCGACATCTTCACCTCGTCGCTGTCGCTCATCCCCCAGCATTTCTATTTCGCCGAGAATTTTGCCAAGGCGCTCAACAAGGTGCCGATGGCAACGCTTTTGTGGAACGGCGTGGTGGTGTGCGGCCTGATCTTCTTCTTCCAGGTCGCGGTCGCGATTCCTTGCGCCTACGCCATGGCCAAGCTGAAGTTCCGGGCCGCGCGGCTGATGATGGTGCTGGTCATGCTCGGCCTGCTGGTGCCGATCCATGCGACGGCGCTGCCGCTTTACGTCGCCTTCGACAGACTGTCCCTGCTCAACAGCTACACCGCGCTGGTGGCGCCGTTCACCATATCGGTGTTCGCGATCTTCATGTTCCTGCAGTTCTTCCGCGCCATGCCCGACGACCTGCTGCACGCGGCACGGCTCGACGGAATGTCCGAGCTCGGCATCGTCGCGCGCGTCATCGTGCCCAATGCATGGCCGGCCGTCACCGCATTCGCGATCTTTTCCGTCGTTGCGCACTGGAACGATCTCTACTGGCCGCTGATCGTCGTCAGCAAGCAGGCCTACGCCACGCCGCCGCTCGGCCTGATGTATTTCCGGGCCGCCGAGGCGGGCGACGACTATGGCGCGCTGATGGCCGCCACGCTGATCATCACCCTTCCTCTCGTCGCCGCCTTCCTGCTCGCGCAGAAGCGGTTCGTCGAGGGCATCACCATGACCGGTCTCAAAGGCTGACCGGACCAACAAGGAGCACGAGCAATGAAGCATTTCTCAAGGATCTTTGCCGCAACGGCGCTGTCGCTGGCGGCGGCCCTTCCGGCCTATGCCGAAACGACGCTGACGGTTCACTACCCGATGCCAGGCTTCTTCAAGAACGTGATGGACACGATCTCGAAGAAGTTCATGGAAGAAAATCCCGACATCAAGATTCAGTTCGCCAGCCCGTCGGCGACTTATGAAGAGGGCATCCAGACCATTCTTCGTCAGGCTGGCACCGACGAAATGCCCGACATCACCTTCATCGGCCTCAACCGCCTGCGCATGCTCAACGAGCGCAACGTCGCCGTCGATCTCGGCCCGATGGTCAAGAAGGAAGGCAACATGGCGGAGCTCGGCTTCTCCGACACGATCCTGAAGCTGGCCCAGGTCAACGGCAAGCAGGTTGGCCTCGCCTTCGCCACCTCCAATCCGATCATGTATTACAATGCCGACCTGGTGAAGGCGGCCGGCGGCGATCCGGACAATCCGCCCAAGACCTGGGACGAGGTGATCGCGCTCGGCGGCAAGATCAAGGCGCTCGGCAACGGCGTCGACGGCATCGATTTCCGCTGGCAGGGCGATGACTGGATGTTCTCGGCGCTGCTGTTCGGCGCCGGCGGCAAGATGCTGAACGACGACGGAAGCAAGGTCGCCTTCAACGGGCCGGAAGGCGAGAAGGCGGTGGAGATCCTCGAGCGGATGGTGAAGGAGGGCGGCATGCCGGTCTTCACCAAGCCGGCTGGCGAACAGGCTTTCGCGGCCGGCAAGGTCGGCTTCGAGTTCCAGACCACCGGCGCCCTTGTCAACACGATCAAGAATGTCGGCGACAAGTTCACGTTGCGGACCGCCAAGATTCCGCTGATCGATCCGGTCAATGGCCGTCTGCCGACCGGCGGCAATGCCGTGGTGATCCTGACCAAGGATACGGCCAAGCAGGACGCCGCCTGGAAGTTCGCCAAATTCGCCGCCGGTCCCTATGGCGCCTCGGTCGTCGTGCCGGGCACGGGCTACGTCCCCAACAACGAGCTTGCGGCGAAATCCTCCGACTATCTCGGCGATTTCTACAAGAAGAACCCGCTCTTCCAGGCCGGGCTCAGCCAGATGCCACTGATGGTTCCGTGGTACGCCTTCCCCGGCACCAACGGTGTGAAGGTCACGCAGACGATCGTCGACAATTTGTCGCGGATCGTCGACCAGTCGGCGTCGCCCAAGGACGCGCTCGCCGACGCGGCGGGCGACGTCGAAGGCATGCTGCCAACGCAGTAAGGATTGCGGCTGGCTTTCGCCTTCTCCCCTTTGTGGGAGAAGGCGAGGTCCGGCGCTCACACCGGCTTATAAACTCGCTCCGCCGTGTTCCAGAAGATATCAGCTTGCGCCGTCGCGTCATGCTTCGCCACCGCGGCTCGGTGCGCGTTGATCAGCTCGGCGTGGCTGGTCCACAGCTTCTCGATCGGGAAGTTCGAGCCGAACATCAGATGGTCCGAGCCCAGAATGTCGATTGCGTTGTCGACGATATAAGCGATCAGGCGGGTCGTTGCGGTGGACGAACGTGCCAAGACCTGAGAGCTTCGCGTAGAGATTGGGTGCCGCCGACAACGTGCGCAGGCCGCCTTTCCAGGCCTCGGTGGTTTCCTTGTCCATGCCGGTCAGCATACCGGCATGGATGAGGATGAAATTGGTTTCGGGATTTTCCCCGACCAATGTCAGCCCGTCCTTCATCTGGGCCGAGAAAAGCTGCAGGCCGAAGGACAGGCCAGACTGAGCGATAGGACCGGAACGAATAACGCTTGCACTGCGACAGACTGTTAGTCGCTGCGCCTGAAATTGCGGATGCGGTCGAACAGCACCGCCAGCAGGATGGCGCCGCCGATGAAGGTGCCTTGCCAGAAGGCGTTGATGCCGAGCAGCCCAAGGCTGTTGCGGATCACCTCGATGAGGGCAGCGCCGACGATGGCGCCGAAGGCGGTGCCGACGCCGCCGGCCAGGTTGGCGCCTCCGATGACGGTGGCGGCGATCACCTGCAGCTCCATGCCGGTGCCGAGATTGGTGGTGACGGCGCCCAGCCACCCGGTCTGGATGATACCGGCAATGCCGGCCGACAGCGCCGAGATCATATAGACGGCGACCTTGATCTGCTTCACCGGGACGCCGGTCAGCGTCGCCGCGTGCTCATTGCCGCCAATGGCGAAGATATGCCGGCCGAACTTGGTCCAGCGCAGGATGAAGCCGGTGATCAGCGCCAGGAGGATCATATAGAGCACCGGATTGGCGATGCCGAACATCCAGGCGCCGCCGCCCAGCGCCAGGAGCTTGTTGTGGTCCGGGCCGAACTGGAAGACGACCGTGTTGTTGGAGGCGACCATGGCCAGGCTGCGGGCAATGGACAGCATGCCGAGCGTGACCACGAAGGGCGGGAAGCCGAGATAGGCGATCAGGAGGCCATTGAAGGCACCGATGGCGAGCGCGGTGGCGATCGAGGCCAGGATGCCGACCTCGATCGAATAGCCGGCGTGCATGGTCACGGCCAGCACCATCGAACACAGGCACAGCACGGACCCGACCGACAGGTCGATGCCGCCGGTGATGATGACGAAGGTCATGCCGAGCGCGACAATGGCGACGAAGGTGATGTTGCGGGTGATGTTGTAGAGGTTCTTCGAGGTGGCGAAGGCATCGGTGGCGAACGACAGGAAGACGCAGGCCAGGATAACGGCAATGACCACCCAGAAGGTCTGGCTGGAGAACAGACGCGACAGGAAAGTGTGCTGCTTCTGCGCTATCGTCTGGTCAAGGGTGACTGCCATTATCGTTCTTTCCTGCCAGCGCCGATGCGTGCCGGCGTGGTGAAATGTGGTTTTTAACCATCATGCCACCTGCTCAATGGCGCCGGTGATCAGCCCAGTGACTTCCTCGGGCGAACTGGACGCGATCGTCTTGTCAGCGACCTTGCGGCCGCGCCGCATGACGATGACACGGTCGGCGACATCGAAGACATCGGGCATGCGGTGACTGATCAGCACAACGGCAATGCCCTGATCGCGCAGATGGCGGATCAGGTTCAGCACTTCGGCGACCTGCCTGACCGAGATCGCCGCCGTGGGCTCGTCCATCAGCACGATCTTGGCTTGCGACAGCATGGTGCGGGCGATCGCCACCGCCTGGCGCTGGCCGCCCGACATCTGCTTGACTAGGTCACGCGGCCGCGTCTCCGATTTCAGTTCGGCGAAGAGCTGGCCGGCGCGCTTGTACATGGCGGCATAGTCGAGGATGCGGAACGGACCGACGCCGCGCCGCAGCTCGCGGCCGAGATACACATTGGCGGCGGCCGTCAGATTGTTGCACAGCGCGAGGTCCTGATGGACGATCTCGATACCGTGCTGGCGGGCTTCCGCCGGCTTGTGCAGGATCAGTTCCCTGTCGTCCATGCGCATGACGCCGTGGCTCGGCCGGAAATTGCCGGCGATCATCTTGACCAGCGTCGACTTGCCGGCGCCGTTGTCGCCCATCAGGCCGACGACCTGTCCGGGCTCGATCGACAGCGACACGTCATTGACCGCCTGGATGGCGCCGAAATGCTTCGAGATGTTGGTGAGTTCGAGAACCGCCACCAGCCTTTGCCTCCCCGTGCCTTGCCGCATGCCCATGGCCGGCGCAGCCTCGCATCGCTCTCCTCCAGCTCCTCCCTGGAACAGCGATGCCGTCATTTACGCAAATGGCCGCGCGGGCGTCAATTGTCGGATGAATAGGAACGGCAATTGTCAGATGAATAGTGCGATGCTGTTTTGAAAAATCCGTTTTGTAGGACAAATTGCAATTGACGTTGACGCTTCGCCGTTATTAGCTTGGCGCCGGAGGAAGACATGCCGTCTGCCTGACGCCATCATTGCCGGCGGGAGCGGCTGAAGATTATCGATCGTGCTGGCGATTGCCGGTCCGCTCGCATCTGAAAATGAATATCGGCCTGGCTTGGTGGCACGAGCGCTCGCGCCTCTGTCATCTCGTATCCGGGCTGGTTCGTGTGGCGGGCACGCCGTGTCCGTCTGTTTCCAAGGGAGGACTGACATGAGGAAAACAGTTTTGCTCGCCGCCGTCGCCGCCATGGCGCTTGGCGCCGGGCCGGCTCTGGCCAAGAAGCAGGTCGTCATCGTGGTGAAAGGTCTCGACAATCCGTTCTTCGAGGCCATCCATCAGGGCTGCGAGAAATGGAACAAGGAAAACGCCAGCGCAGAATATGAATGCTTCTACACCGGTCCGGCGTCGACTTCGGATGAGGCAGGCGAGGCGCAGATCGTGCAGGACATGCTGAGCAAGCCCGATACGGCGGCGATGGCGATTTCGCCGTCCAACGCGCCGCTGATCGCGCAGACGATCAAGAGCGCCAACCCGACGATCCCGATCATGACCGTCGACGCCGACCTGACCAAAGAGGACGCTGCCCTTCGCAAGACCTATCTCGGCACCGACAATTATCTGATGGGCAAGAAGATCGGCGAATACATCAAGAAGGCCAAGCCGAAGGGCGGCACGATCTGCACCATCGAGGGCAATCCGGCTGCCGACAACATCCTGCGCCGCGCGCAAGGCATGCGCGATGCGTTGTCCGGCAAGGATGGTCTTGCAGCACTTGCCGGTGAAGGCGGCTGGACCGAAGTCGCCGGTTGCCCGGTGTTCACCAATGACGACGGCGCCAAGGGCGTGCAGGCAATGACCGATATCCTTGCCGCCAATCCCAAGCTCGACGCATTCGGCATCATGGGCGGCTGGCCGCTGTTTGGGGCGCCGCAGCCCTACCGCGACCTGTTCGGGCCGTTGAAGGACCGGATCGCCAAGAACGACTTCGTCATAGGCGCCGCCGACACGATCGGCGACGAGGTGGCGATCGCCAGGGACGGCCTCGTCACCGCGCTGGTCGGCCAGCGGCCGTTCGAGATGGGCTACAAGGCCCCGTCGGTGATGATCGATCTCATCAAGGGCACCAAGGTCGCGGATCCGGTGTTCACCGGCCTCGACGAATGCACCAAGGACACAGTCGACACCTGCATCCAGAGGTAGGTTTCGACTCCGGGGGTGCTCGGCAGCGAGCGCCCCCATTCTATCGAAGTCTTCAAGAAGACGCTGTGGTTTGGAGCCTCTGGCTCCGGCTTCGACGCGTCCACAATTTGGATTTTCGGCTACAGGATCGGCGCGCCTGCGTAGGTTCGGATCAATCCGGACGACAGCCGGCCGACTATTGGAACGTGGATGCCGCACGAGAAGGCGAAGGGAAAAGCCAGCCGTGCCAAGGCGCCAGCGGGTCGCGACCAGCTTGCCGTGCGCAGGGCGGATGCGGCGCACTTTCCCGGGTTCAGTGTTCATGCTTCGCTCGCCAGCGAGATTGGTCTCCGGATCGTGCGCGGCGACTATCCGCCCGGCAGCATCCTGCCCAACGAGGCCAGATGGGCCGAGACCTTCAATGTCAGCCGCTCGGCGGTGCGCGAGGCGATCAAGATGCTGATGGCCAAGAGCCTTCTGGCATCAAGGCCGAAGATCGGCAGCTGGGTCGAACCGAGGGAACGCTGGAACCTGCTCGACCGCGACGTGCTTGCCTGGTACGCCACGGCGCCCGATCGCGAAGCGTTCCTGCGCACCGTGCAGGAGTTCCGCCACATCATCGAGCCGGAAGCGTCCGCCTTCGCGGCCATGCGGCGCAGCGACGAGCAGATGGCCGAGATCAGCCTGGCCTGCCGCGAGATGGGCGAGGCGTCGAGCCTGCCGGAGCGCATCCGCGCCGACACCCGCTTCCACCTCGCCATCCTGCGGGCCTCCGGCAACGATCTTCTGGTCCCGCTCGGCGTGCTGATCGAATCCGCGCTCGACCATCTTTTCGTCTTCACGACGCGACAGGTCGGCGACCAGGGGCGGGCGCAGAAGCTGCACGAGGCCATCGAGAAGAACATCCGCCTGCAGCGTCCGGCGGCGGCCCGTAATGCCGTGCACAAGCTGCTCGCCGACACCGATGAGAGGATTGGAAGAGGGCGGCGGTGATCAATTGCCAAAGCCGGCGCAGCCCCTCATCTGCCTGCCGGCATCCTCTCCCCGTATAGCGACGGGGAGAGGGGGCTGTCCGCAACGTGGCTCATTTCCTGCAAAGTTTGTGATTTGCGAAATCATCGGCAGCGGGTGTCCTTCTCCCCGTCACTATACGGGGAGAAGTGCCCGGCAGGGCGATGAGGGGCGGCGCCAACATTGATGGAAAACAGCCTGCCAGGCCCGCCTCAAATCGTCTGTTTCTTGCCATCCTTCGTCGGCATCAGGTCGACGCCGTTGACCTTGCCGATATGGGTCGCCAGCATCGGCACGAACTGCTCGGCCGGACCTGTGGCGTGAGCGCCGGCGAAGGAATTCTTGGTGGCGTTGCCGAGCGGGTTGGCGATGCCGGCCGCACCCGCCATGGACTCCAGATAGGTCAGGTCCTTGAAGGCGTTGGCGACGGTGAATCTATGGGCGTCGCGGTCGCCTTCCAGCGTCCAGCGCATGAAGGTCTGGTAGAAGGGGCAGTCCATGCGGCCGTTGCGGATGACGCTGTCGAAGCGCGGCGGCGAGATACCGACCTTCTCGGCCAGTGCCAAGGCCTCGGAATAGATGGCGGCGTAGCCGAGCGAGATGAAATTGTTGAGCAGCTTCATGCGATGGCCATCGCCGGTGTCGCCGATATGGACGATGCGGCCAGCCCAGGTTTCGATCACCGGCTGCACCCTGGCGAAGACGGCGTCGGGCGCGCCGACCATGGCATCGAGCGTGCCTTCCCAGGCTTCCTTCGGCGTGCGGCTCAACGGCGCGTCGACATAGTCGATACCAAGCGCCTTGAGTTCGGCCGCAAGGGCCACGGTGGAGACCGGGTCCGAGGTCGAGCAATCAACGACGACCGAGCCTTTCTTCAAACCTTCCTTGAGGCCGCCGGGGCCGCGGATGATGGCTTCCACTTCGCGCGAACCGGTGACGCAGATGAACACGATATCGGACGCCGCCGCTACGCCGCGCGACGACGTCGCTTCCTCGGCACCTCGGCCCAAAAGGTCTTCCGCCGGCTTGCGGTTCTTGCGACCAAGGAATGTCAGGGGATAGCCCTTGTCGACGATGTTCTTGGCGATGCCGTGTCCCATCAGGCCAAGGCCGATGAAGCCGATCTTTTCGCGCGCGGCGGTGGTGTTCATGTCATCCGTCCTGTTGGGATTATCGATAATTGCGCTGTCGTTTTAGCCTTGAGTGGTTGCGAAATGCAATATTGTCTGACAATAGACGGGAATTCCAGAGCCTGTGATGGAGACCAGAATGACGAAGCGCATCATGTTCACCGGCGGCAGCGGCAAGGCTGGACGCCATGTCGTGCAATATCTTGTCGAGCAGGGCTGCCAGGTGCTCAACATCGACACCAGGCCGCTCGACAATCCCAAGGTCCGCACGCTGATCACCGACATCACCGAGAGCGGGCAGGTTTTCAACGCGCTGTCGAGCTATATGGGTCTGCATGAATTCGATCCGTCGCTGCGTCCCCAGCCGGTCGACGCCGTGGTGCATTTCGCCGCCATCCCGCGCATCATGATCACGCCCGACAATGAGGTGTTCCGCATCAACGCGATGGGCACCTATAACGTCATCGAGGCCGCGGTGAAGCTTGGCATCCGCAAGGTCATCATCGCCTCTTCAGAGACGACCTACGGGCTGGTTTTCGCCAACGAGCCGCGCAATCCAACGCATTTCCCGCTCGACGAGGAGTATGACGTCGACCCGATGGACAGCTACGCGCTATCCAAGATCGTCAACGAGAAGACGGCGCGTGCCTTCGCGCTGCGCAGCGGCAGCGATATCTATGCCTTGCGCATCGGCAATGTCATCGAGCCGCATGAGTATTCTCTATTCCCGAAATGGTTCGCCGATCCGGGTTTCCGCAAGCGCATTGCCTGGAGCTATATCGATGCGCGCGACCTTGGCCAGATCACGCTGTGCGCCATCGAGAAGGATGGGCTCGGCTACCAGGTGTTCAACGCCGCCAATGACGACACCTCGTCGGACTTGCCGACGGCGGAGCTACTCAAGCGCTTTTATCCCGGCGTGCCGGTCAAGGGCGAGCTTGGCGAATACGAGACGCTGCTGTCGAACCGCAAGGCCCGCGACATGCTCGGCTTTCGCCCGGAGCACAGCTGGCGCAAATATGTGAAAACGGCCTGAGCGAGCGAGCAGGCGGGGCTGGGTTGTGCATAGCGGCGGGCTTTGCGGCCCAACCGCCCGCGGGTGCTTGACAGCTTCCGCAAACCGGCCTTTCTGAAGTGTATGCGGGACGCAAAGCCGAACAAGGAAAAATCGCCGAAAAAGCCGACAGCCGCCGAACGGTCCTCCGGTGTTCGCCGGCCCGACGCGGCGCGTATTCCTGGCGCCAGCGTGCACACGTCGCTGGCGAGCGAAATTGGCCTAAGGATCGTGCGCGGCGACTATCCGCCCGGCACCATCCTGCCCAACGAGGCGAAGTGGTCGGAGACTTTCAGCGTCAGCCGCTCGGCGGTGCGCGAGGCGATCAAGATGCTGATGGCCAAAAGCCTGCTTGCCTCACGCCCCAAGATCGGCAGTTGGGTCGAGCCCAAGGAGCGCTGGAACCTGCTCGATCGCGACGTGCTCGCCTGGTACGCGACCTCGCCGGACCGCGAAGTGTTCCTGAAGACGGTACAGGAGTTCCGCCACATCATCGAGCCGGAAGCGACGGCATTCGCCGCCATGCGGCGGACCGACGAGCAGATGGCCGAGATCAGCCAGGCCTGCCGCGAGATGGGGGAGGCAGCCAGCCTGCAGGAGCGCACGCGTGCCGACACGCGCTTCCACCTCGCCATTCTGCGGGCCTCCGGCAACGACCTTTTGGTGCCGCTCGGTGTGCTGATCGAATCTGCCTTCGACCATCTGTTCACCTATACGACGCGGGCGGTCGACGACCTGAACTACGCGCAGAAACTGCATGAGGCGATCGAGAAGAACATCCGCCTGCAGCGGCCGGACGCGGCGCGCGCCGCGGTGCGGAAACTGCTCGCCAACACCGACCACGTGATCAAATCACGCTAAGCCCGAGCTGACCGCTAATCCTCTTTTTCGCGGCCGAAGGCTACGCGAAGTTCGTCCTTGGCGCGCTCGAGCACTTGTCTGCGTGCGGCGGGCAGGTTCTTGCCGGCGCGGTTGATGTAGAAATTCAGCATCGACATGGCGGACTGGAATGGTTCGGCCTTGCGGCGATGACTGTGTTCGGCCGAGCGCTTGAGCGAGGCGGCGATCTTCTTGGCATCGTCGGATTCGAAGATGTGATCCTCGAGATCCATCGCGTTGCTGTGCTCGGTCACTTCGGCCGACCATTTCTTCTTGGTTGCGGTCATGACGGGGCTCCTTTGCAGGGTTGCTGGTCGCAAAACTCCATGGATTGGCGTCGGTTCCCGCGTCCCGCCTGCTCTGGAGCCACCGATTTGCCCGCCGTGGCGCTGCTGTAGACCCAGAATGCGCCGATAGTGGCGGCAACGGCAGCCGACAGGAAACGCCTTGACCCGAACCGACTTGAGCCGGCCACTCCCCGGTATCGACAGCTCCTATGCCTGGATGCGGCTCGCCATCTCGATGCTGCTGGCGACGATCGGCGGCGTCGGCATGTGGGCCGTTGTCGTGGTGCTGCCCGCCGTGCAGGCCGAGTTCGGCATCGACCGCGCCGCGGCATCCATGCCCTACACCGCGACCATGGTCGGCTTCGCCGCCGGCAACGTGCTGGTCGGTCGGGCCATCGACCGCATGGGCTACTGGATGCCGGCACTGCTCTCGTCTGTCGCGCTCGCCGCCGGCTTCCTGCTCGCGGCGCTGTCGACATCGATCCTGCAATTCACCCTTGCCCAGGGGTTGCTGATCGGTGTCGGTACGTCAGCGATCTTCGGCCCGCTGATTGCCGACATCTCGCACTGGTTCAACCGTCGGCGCGGTGTCGCGGTGACCGCGGCCGCGGCCGGCAACTATCTTGCCGGGACGATCTGGCCGACCATCATGCCCACGCTGATGAAGGCGGAAGGCTGGCGTTTCACCTATGCGGCGATCGGTATCGTTTGCCTGGTGACCATGGTGCCACTGGTGCTGATGCTGCGGCGCGGCGCTCCGGAAGCGGCCGCCGCCGGTTCGCCAGGAAGCCGGCTGGTGCAGCCGATCTCCCTGTCGCCCGCGGCGCTGCAGGTGCTGCTGGTCGTCGCCGGCCTGGGCTGCTGCGTGGCGATGTCGATGCCGCAGGTGCACATCGTCGCCTATTGCATGGATCTCGGCTACGGCGTGGCGCACGGCGCCGACATGCTGTCGATCATGATGGCGGCGGGCGTCGTCAGCCGGCTTGCCTCGGGCTTTGTCGCCGACCGGATCGGCGGTGTGAAGACCCTGCTCATAGGCTCGGTGCTGCAGTGCCTGTCGCTGTTCTTCTACATCCCGTTCGACGGGCTCGCTTCGCTCTATGTCGTCTCTCTGGTCTTCGGCCTGTCGCAGGGTGGCATCGTGCCTTGCTACGCGATCATCGTGCGCGAATACATGCCCGCCAGGGAAGCCGGCCAGCGCATCGGCATCGTCATGATGGCGACCATCTTCGGCATGGCGATCGGCGGTTGGATGTCGGGCTGGATTTACGACCTGACCGGCTCCTACGCCGCCGCATTCCTGAACGGCATCGCCTGGAATCTGCTCAACATACTGGCCATGGTGCTGGTGCTCTGGAAGGCAAAGCACAGGACCGCCGTAGCGGTCTGAGCCAAGGGAGGGGGCGTGGCCCTCGATCGCCTCGGCTTGACAATGGCCAACCACTGCGCGACGCCAGAGGCGAAGGGGCGCGGCAGCAGGCCGGTGAGATGACGACAGCTGGAATGATCGTATTGCAGGGGCGCTTCGGCGGCCATACGCACCGGCCATGGCCTTGATCAAGCCGCGCTCGCGCCGCGGAGGCGGCCGCCCGACCATAGCGGACGTCGCGCGCAAGGCCGGCGTCGGCGCCATCACCGTGTCGCGCGCGCTGCGCGAGCCGGAACGGGTCAGCCAAGATTTGCGCCGCCAGATCCAGGCCGCTGTCGACGAACTCGGCTATGTGCCGGATCCCAATGCGCGGGCCCTTGCTTCGGCCCGCGCCGAGGTGTTCGGCGTGCTGGTGCCGTCGCTCACCAACAACGTCTTCGCCGAGGTGGTGCGCGGCATCTATGACAGCCTGTCGGACAGCCCGTTCCGCATCCAACTCGGCAACACGCATTATTCCGGGCTGGAGGAAGAACGGCTGCTGCAGGTGTTCGGATCCCAGCGGCCCGCGGCGCTGGTCGTGGCCGGCATCGACCAGACGCCAGCCTCGCGAAAACTATTGGAGACTGCCGGCTGCCCGGTGGTGCAGGTCATGGAGACCGGGCCCGATCCGATCGACATGATGGTCGGCTTCTCGCACCTCGACGGCGGCAGGACGGCGACCCAACATCTGATCGAAGTGGGATATCGCCGCATCGGCTTCATCGGCGCGCGCATGGATCCGCGCTCGCAGCGGCGTCTGGCCGGCTACCGCGGGGCGATGGAGAAGGCCGGCCTGTTCGACCCGCGCCTGATCACCACGACGCCGGTGCTTTCCAGCGTGTCGCTCGGCCGCGAACTGTTCCGCGATGCCCTGGCCAAGATGCCGACGCTCGACGGCGTCTTCTGCAACAATGACGATATCGCGCTCGGCGTGCTGTTCGAATGCCACCGCGCCGCGATTGATGTGCCGAAAACGATCGGCATCGTCGGCTTCAACGATCTCGACATGATGCAGGTGGCCTTTCCCTCGGTCACCAGCGTCCGCACCCATCGCTACGAAATCGGCAGAAGGGCGGTCGCCATGGCTCTGGCGGCGATCGCCGGCGACAGACCGAAAGAGCGGGTCGTCGACCTTGGCTTCGAACTGAAACGGCGCGAGAGCACGGCACGCTGAACACGCTTTCGAGAACGCCCCCGAATGGTGCTTTACACAGCGTCATGGTAGCGCTACCACTATCCTGAACAGAGTGTTGAGCCTCAGGCGCCAAGTCTGTTTATTATACATAAGCAACAGCTAAAGCTTGTTTATTATGGATAATATGAAGGGGCCAGCCGGAAACGCGGAAATTCCATAAAACTGAAACGACAAATCAGAACTGCAATTGGGAGGATTATCGATGATCAAGTCACTTGTCGGTGGCATCGTTGCCGCCAGTGCGTTCGTCATGCTCAACTCGGCCGCCATGGCCGCCGGCCCGGAGATCGTCTCCGGTCCCGCCGCCCAGGCCGACTGTTTCGCGCCGTGGAGCGCGGACACGAAATTCTTCAAATATCCGAAGAAGGAAGGGCCGTACCGCATCGCCTTCGCCAATGGCTATATCGCCAACACCTGGCGCATCCAGATGGTGCAGACGGCCAAAGCCTATGCGGCGCAGCCCGACGTCAAGGCAAAGATCAAGGAATTCAAGGTCGTGTCGACCGGAGAGGATGTGCCGGCGCAGATTTCGGCGATCAACAATTTCATCGATTCCGGCTATGATGCCATCGTCACCGACGCGCAGAACCCGACCGCTTTCGGCCCGGTCATCAAGCGCGCCAAGGAAGCCGGCATCGTGCTGGTCGCCTTCGACAACATCCTCGACACCAAGGACGCCATCAACGTCAATGTCGACCAGAAGGGCCTTGGCGAATTGTGGGCCAAATGGCTGGTCGAAAAGGTGCCGAATGGCGGCAAGATCCTGGAAGTGCGCGGGGTGGCCGGCACCTCGGTCGACACCGACCGCCACAACGGAATCCACGAAGTGCTGGATGCTTCCGGCAAGAAATGGGCCGTCACCGAAGTTGCCGGTAAATGGGATGACGGCGTGGCGCAGAAGGTGACCGCCGACGCGATCGCCACCAACGGTCCGTTCGACGGCATCACCGGCCAGGGCGGCGACACCGGCATCGTGCAGGCGATGATCGACGCCAAGCATCCATTCGTGCCGTTCGGCGGCGAGACCGAAAACGGCTTCCGCAAATTCTGCGCGGCGCATTCGGCCGACGGCTTGAAGTGCACCTCCGCCGGCTCCGGCCCGGCCCAGGTCGCCGTCGCTATCAAGACGGCCATCGCGGCACTCGAAGGCGAAGTGGTGCCGCAGGAGGTGAAGCTGCCCCTGGCTGTCGCCACGGATCCGGACATGAAGGAAGGCACGGATTACTTCCCGAAAGAGTCGGACAACTTCTTCGTCGGCAATTCCTTCCCGACCTGCGGCATCAATTTCAGCGCCCAGGAAATCATGGGGCAGACCAAGGAAAACCAGTAATCGCTGGCCATCGTCTGGCGCCGCGGCTCACCCCTCGGCGCCAGCCTGCAATCCCATGATCGCCCTGGAGGGTTGATGGACGGTGCGGCTCCTCTCTTTCGCATGGAAGGTATTTCCAAGCGCTATGGCGGCGTGCGCGCGTTGGAAAAGGCCGAACTTTCAGTCGAGGCCGGCAGCATCCATGCCATCCTCGGTGAAAACGGTGCCGGCAAGTCGACGCTGATCAAGGTCGTGGCCGGCGTCGTGGCCCCCGACGAGGGCCGCATGCTGCTGGACGGGCGCGAGGTGACCTTCGCTTCGCCAGGTGCGGCGAACAGAGCGGGCATCGTCTGCATCTTTCAGGAACTGTCGCTGATCCCCGAACTCAGCGTCGCCGACAACATCGTCATTTCCGATCCGCCCAAGCGCTTCGGCATGATCGACCGCAAGGCCCAGCGCCGCATCGCCGAGGACGCGCTGGCGCGCGCGGGCGCGGCCGACATCCATCCGCTGGCGCTGGTCAGGGACCTGCCGCTGTCACGCCGGCAGATGGTCGAGATTGCCAAGGCGCTGGCCAGGAAGCCGCGCATCCTGATCCTTGACGAAGCGACCTCGGCGCTGACAGCCGGGGATGTCTCGAAAATATTCGGTGTCCTGAAACGGCTGCGCTCGGAAGGGCTGGCGCTGCTCTATATCTCGCATCGCATGAACGAGATCGCCGAACTCGCCGACCAGTGCACGGTGTTCCGCAATGGCCGTAACGTCGCCAGCTACAAGGCCGGCTCGAAGAGCGACAACGAGGTGGTCGAGCTGATGATCGGCCGCGAATACAGCCACATTTTTCCGCCCAAACTGCCGGCGGCTCCGGCCAGTGCCGCCCCTAGGCTTGAGGCGCGCAAGCTCGGTTGGACGGACCGGCTGGACGACATCTCGCTGAGCGTCAGGGCAGGAGAGGTGGTTGGGCTTGGCGGCCTCGACGGCCAGGGCCAGCGTGAATTGCTGCTCGCTTTTTTTGGCGTGCTGCGCGGTCTGTCCGGTCAGATCCTGATCGACGGCAAACCCGTTGCGATCACCAGTCCCGCCACGGCGCGCGAGGACGGCATCGGCATGGCGCTCATCCCCGAAGACCGTAAGACCGAGGGCCTGATGTTGCCGATGACGGTGCGCGAGAACCTGTCTTTCGCCTCGCTCGACCGGCTGTCGAAGGGCGGCATTATCGACCGCGCCGCCGAACAGCGGCTGATAGACGATTTGGTTGGCCTTCTGGCGATCAAGACCGCCGGTCTCGACATTCCGGTCGGCGCGCTGTCGGGCGGCAACCAGCAGAAGGTGGTCATCGCCAAATGGCTGATGCGCCAGCCGCGCATCATCCTGCTCAACGATCCGACGCGCGGCATCGATGTCGGCACCAAGCAGGAGATCTATCAGCTGATGCGCAAGCTGGCGGATGCCGGGGCGGCGATCCTGTTCTATTCGACAGACTATGACGAACTGATCGGCTGCTGCGACCGGGTCCTGGTGCTCTATGACGGAGCGGTCAAGCGCGAACTGGTCGGCGCCGAGATCACCGAGCGGGCGCTGATAGCGAGCGCGCTCAACATCCATGGCGAGGAGAGCCCGGTGGGCCTGGGAGCGGAGGCGTGAAGGATTGGCGCTACTGGCTGGCCGAGCAACGTGGAACGCTGCTGGCGCTCGGCATCTTTATTGCCATGTTCGTCATCTATACCTCGAACCATCCGGCCGGCTTGACCCCCAATGTGGTACAGACGGCGGCAAACAAGGGCGTGCTGCTTGCCTTCGTCGCCATGGCGCAGACACTGGTGGTGATCACCGCCGGCATCGACCTGTCCGTCGGCATGATTTTCCTCCTCACCAACTGCCTGGCTTCCTGGCTTGTGGTGGGCACTCCGATCCAGACGGCGCTTGGCGTGCTTGCCGTGCTGGCGGTCGGCCTTCTGTGCGGCGCGATCAACGGCGCCATCGTCATCTACGGAAGGCTGCAACCGATCGTCGCCACCATCGCCACGGGGGCGATCTACTACGGTATCGGCCTCCTGCTGCGGCCGTTTCCGGGCGGTTCGGTCAATGAGGACCTGGCCGATGCGTTGACGGGCCGCGTGTTCGGCGTTGTGCCGGCGAGCCTTGTCGTGCTCCTCGCCATCGTGCTGGTGATCTGGGGGCCGTTCAGCCGCTCGGTGCTTGGCCGCGCGGCCTACGCGGCGGGGTCGTCGGAGACTGCGGCCTATATGTCCGGCGTGCCGATCCGGCGCGGCAAGTTCGCCGCCTACACGCTGGCCGGGCTGCTGGCGTCGATCGGCGGGCTGTTCCTCACCTTCTTCACCTATACGGGCGAGGCGGCCTATGCCAGCGGCAACGCCTACACGCTGTTCTCGATCGCCGCCGTGGTGCTGGGCGGCGTCTCGCTGTTCGGCGGCAAGGGCAGTGCCGTCGGGGCCATTTTCGGCGCGCTTGCCTTCCGCACGATCGGCGATTTGTTGTTCGTCTTTGATTTCGATCCGCTCTGGCAGCCCTTGTTCCAGGGCATTATCCTGCTGGTCGCGGTCAGCCTCGGCGCCTTCGCCCTGTTTCGGGTCCGCAACCGGCTGGAGTGGTTCCTGTGAGCGAAACGACGCTTGGCGGCATTGCCGGCCGCATGCCGAAATTCATCCGGCGCGCCGATCCGGCGGTGCTGACGGCCTTTGCCTGCATTGTGCTGCTGCTGTTGCTGGGCAGCCTCTATTCGCGCAGTTTCCTGTCGCCTGAATATCTTTTGCAGCAGCTCAAGGTGGCCTCGTTCCTGGGCGTCATCGCGACCGGCATGATGCTGGTCATCCTGCTTGGCCAGATCGACCTGTCGGTGCCATGGTCGGTGGCGGCGGGAGCGATGATGGCTTGCGCGGCCGCGGCCTACGGTCCGGCCAGCGTGGCACTGGCCATCCCGTTCGGCATCTTCTGCGGCGTGCTGATCGGCATCGTCAACGGCATCGGCGTCGCCTATCTGCGCATCCCCTCGATGATCATCACGCTCGCCACCAACGCCGTCGCGCAAGGGCTGATGGTCGTCTATACCGGCGGCTTCTCGCCACAGGACTCGGCCACGGGCGCCATGCGATATCTTGCGACAGGCTTTACCATTCCCGGCGTTCCCAACGCGGTCATCATCTGGGCGCTGATCGGTGCGGCGATGGTGTTCGTGCTGACCCGCACCGGCTTCGGCCGCACCGTCTACGGCATCGGAAACCGCGAGCGCGCGGCCTATCTCTCCGGCGTCGATACGCGGCGCGTGGTGATGATCGCCTTCGCCGTCTCCGGCGGGCTCTCCGCCTTCGGTGGCGTGCTCCTGGCCGGCTACGCGTCCAAGGCGGCACAATCGATGGGCGACGCCTACCTGCTGCCGTCGATCGCCGCCGTCGTGCTGGGCGGCACCTCGATCCTGGGCGGGCGCGGCTCCTATCTTGGCACCGTTGCCGGCGTCATCCTGATCACGCTGCTGCAATCCATCCTGTCGGTCATGCAGATGCCGGAAGCCGGACGGCAGATCATCTATGGCGTCGTCATCGTGGCCATGCTCTTGCTTTATGGCCGCGCGCCGGCAAGCCGCTGACAGTGGATGAAGAGGCAGCACAGGCGCCGACGGGCGCTCCCGGCTCGGCGCCTCCGGCCATCGTGGTGATGGGCGTCGCGGGCTGCGGCAAGTCGGCCGTCGGCACCGCGCTGGCCGCTGCGCTGGGTGCGGCCTTCATCGAAGGCGACGGACTGCACCCGCCTGAGAATGTCGCCCGCATGGCACGCGGCGAGCCGCTCACCGACCAGCTGCGCGAAGGCTGGCTCGATGCGATCGGCGAGCGCATCGCGGCGTCGGTTGGCAGGGGGCAAGGCGTGGTCGCCGCCTGCTCGGCGCTGAAGTGGGGTTATCGCGCTCGCCTGCGCCGCTTTTGCCCCGACATCGTCTTCCTCTATCTGGAGATCGATCCCGCCACCGCCAGGCGGCGCGTCGGCAACCGCAAGGGCCATTTCATGCCGGCGAGCCTTGTCGACAGCCAGTTCGCCATCCTCGAACCGCCTGGGGTGGAGGAACGCGCATTGACGCTCGACGCGACGCGCCCGGTCGACGAACTCGTCACCGACGCGGTCCGTTCGATACGCCGGTCATGAGGCTTCTTCGGCGCCGATCCCGACGCTTGGAGCCGCCTCTGTCAGCCGCTGGCGCCCGGACCAGGACATCATCTGCTCGGGGCAATGTTTCAGAGCCTGCAGCAGACAGTCGCGCTTCAGCAGGATGTAATGCGCCTGCAAGGCAAGGTTCTTCGCTCCGTCCCTGGCTGGGTCTGTCGCCGATGTCGCCGGCAGCAGTTCGGGGCTGATCACGGCGCGGTAGTCGCGGAAGGGAACCGTCTCGAAAGTCGACATGGCAAACAGCGGCGTCTTGCTTCTGGCGGCGAAATTCGCCGGTGCCGAGGCCAGGTGCGTCCAGCCGCTCTCTCCCATGGCGGCCTCGGTAAAGGTCGAGCCGGCATGGATGGTGTTGGTCATCAGCACAACGCCGTTCTGCCTCAGGATCTTCTGGATGCGGATCGTGACCTGATAGGCGTCATGGCGATCGAAGACGATCCGGCTTTTCAGGAACCGGTTTTCGACACGGACCATCGCCGGGTTGAGGAAGCGCAGGCCGAAAGGCGTTTCCGACACGCCATGCGTGTTGACGCTCACCTGATGCGCTTCGATGCCGGCCTCATGCAAGGCGCGCTTGCCGATGATGGTCTGGGCGGTGAACTGATCACACCAGAGGATGGCGCCGTGGCCGCGCCGCAGGGCGGCCTGCAGTCCGTCGAGCCCCTCCAGCCGGATCACAGGTGACCAGCGTCTGGCAGCCAGATGTGCGGCAAGCTGCAAGCGGCGGCGATGGTGGGCGGCGAGCAAGGCCTCGAACAGCTTGCGCGCGTCGATGCCGTCACCAAGCACTGCGCGCACGGCGCCGGCATAGCCGGAAAAGTCCTTGCGCATATGGCGCTTCTGGCGAAGCCGGGACGCCCGGTCGCAGATCGGCGCCCACCAGCGCACCGGCAGCACCGCCGCGACCGCCAGATAGAAGACGGCAAGCAGGCCTTCGCGAAAATCCCGGTTGGAAAAGCGGCGCAGCCTGCCGGGATGAACCAGCTTGCGGCTGAAGAAACGCACATCCTCGGCATATTCCGGGACAAAGATGTCGGCGATGATTTCAGTGCGAAGGCTGGCAGCCGATGGCTGCTTGCGGGCGGCTTTTCGGGATTTCGTAAACCTCGGCAGCCTCATCCACCGGCTCTAGATCTGGGATGTCAACTCGACCGGAAAATCATCATTGTCGGCATCGCGCATGGCGGCGAGGCTGCGATTGTCCAGCACCTCGGCGATTGCCTGGCGCACTTCCAGCATCATGTGCCGGACCTGACAGGTGGCCTCGTCGCAATCCTCGCAGCGCTGATATTGCGTGCGGCTGGCGCAAGGGATCGGCGCCAGCGGCCCGTCGAGCACGCGTACGACGTGGCCGATCTTGATCTCGGAGGCGGGGCGGGCGAGGCGATAGCCGCCTTCCTTGCCCTTGCGGCTTTGGACGAAGCCGGCATTGCGCAATTCGCCCAGGATGGCGTCGAGGAATTTCTTCGGGATGTTGTTGGCGACGGCAATGTCGTTGACGAAGGCCAATTGGCCAACCGGAAGGCTGGAAAGATGCACGAGGGCCTTGAGGCCGTATTTGCCCTTTTTCGTCAGCATGCCCAAGTCAACCCGCTAAAAACCCCAACTACCCGCATCTGGCGGCTGTTTGTGTGTAAATGATGACGCTTTTCCCGCGCGCTGCCGTTTCGCGACAACAAGTCGCCGGATGGCACGTTAGGCACAAACGCGTTGATTCTTTGTAACGTTTTGCATTGCGCCGGCAGAATCCCGGCCGGAACCGGCTGCCGGCCCATAAACGAAAAAGCCGGCAAAGTGCCGGCTCTCTCCGCGTCGCAGTGCTGCAGCTCTCAGCGGCTGCCATAGGCCTGGTCGAGCAGGCCGCCGGCGGCGAAATGCTCCTTCTGGATATTGCCCCAACCGCCGAAAACATCTTCCACCGTCAGCAGCCGAACATCGGGGAAATCGGCCTTGTACTTGGCGGCGACGGCGGGGTCGCGGGCCCTCAGGCCATTTTCGGCGGCTATGTCCTGGCCCTCTGGCGTGTAAAGGAAGTCGAGATAGGTCTTGGCCAGATCACGCGTGCCGTGCTCGTCGGCGACCTTGTCGACGATCGCCACCGGGAATTCGGCCAGCAGGCTGACCGAGGGCGTGACCTGCTCGAATTTGTCGTTGCCATATTCCTTGCGGATGCCGCGTGTCTCGGACTCGAACGTGATCAGCACGTCGCCGATCTCGCGCTGCACGAAGGTGGTGGTCGCGGCGCGCCCGCCGGTGTCGAAGATCGGCACGTTGTTGAACAGCCTGGTGATGAACTCCTTCACCTTGGCGTCGTCGCCCTTGAAGGCTTCCTTGGCGTAGGCGGTCGCCGCCAGATAGGTGTAGCGCGCATTGCCGGAGGTTTTCGGGTTGGGGAAGATCACCTGCACGTCGTCGCGCACCAGATCGTTCCAGTCCTTGATGTGTTTGGGATTGCCGGCGCGCACCAGGAAAGAGGGCAGCGAATAGAAAGGCGAGGCGTTGTCGGGAAAATCCTTCTGCCAGTCGGCGGAGACGAGGCCCTTCTTGACCAGGAAATCGACGTCGGTGACCTGGTTGAAGGTGACGACATCGGCGGCAAGGCCTTCGGCGATGGCGCGCGCCTGGGCCGAGGTGCCGGCATGCGACTGGTCGATTGTCACGCCTGGATGCTTCTCGATGAAGGCCTTGTTGACCTGAACGAACAGTTCGCGGCCGACGTCATAGGAGGCGTTGAGCAGCTTGTCGGCCGACCAGGCTTGGGAGGATGCGAGGACGAGACCCGCAAAAGCTGCGATGCCGAGGAAAAATCGCTTCATGAAAACAGGCTCCGGATGCAATGCGTGTATGGGCTCACACCATAGCCGGGGTGTGGAGCGCCCGACGAGGCATGCGGGGAGGCTCTGCGCCCCGGCCGTGAGAAAAGACGTGGGCGAAACAGCGTCTGATTGGTATTTCGTTCCAACCAGCCGGTCGGGCGGTCTCGCGCATTGTATTTGCTTTTTTATGCATATACATTTGGCATATGCAAAGGAGCCAACAATGCCCCAGCACCGCCAGTCAACGACGACGCCCAAAGAGGCGAAGCTGTTCCGCAACAATCGAAGCCAGGCAGTGCGCATTCCCGTCGAGTTCGAGCTTCCGGGCGACAGGGTCCTGATCAGTCGGGAAGGCGACCGTCTGGTCATCGAGCCGGTTCGCAGGCCGGGTCTCACCGCGCTGCTTGCCCAGTGGGCGAACGAGCTACCGCTCGGTCCCGAGGACGATTTCCCTGAATTCGACGACGCGCCTGTCAAACCCGAGGACATTCTTTGATGCGGTTCATGCTGGACACGAACATCATCAGCGACATGATCCGAAACCCGGCTGGCAAAGCCGCGAGTACCGTGTTGCGTGTGGGGGACTCCGCAGTGTGCACCAGCATCGTGGTCGCCTCGGAATTGCGGTATGGCTGTGCCCGAAAGGGATCGGCAAAACTGCTCAAGAAAGTTGAGGAACTGTTGGCTGAGATTCCCGTCTTGCCGCTCGATGTGCCGGTGGACGCCGACTACGGCTCCATACGCGCCGAATTGGAAGGCCTCGGCCAACCAATTGGCCACAATGATCTCTTCATTGCTGCCCATGCCTGCGCTCTTGGTATCACGCTGGTAACGGCCAACACTGGAGAATTCACCCGGATCAGCGGGCTGAAGGTTGAAAACTGGCTGGCTTGACGCTCATTCAGGCCGTCACGTTTATGACTTTCGGAAACAGCTTCCAGCGTCCCGGCCTGAAAGCAACCCGGCTTTTCTGCGCCGCCGGGTGGTCGACGGGTAACTCTATCTCGACGCGCTGGCGCTCGCCGCCGATCTCGAGTTCCACCCGCCGGGTGCCGGCGACGCGGCGGCTGGCGGCGACGGTGCCGGCGATGCAGCCGCTGCAGCCGTCGAGCAGTTCGACATCATGCGGACGGAAGTACAGCATCGCACCGCCCAAGGGCGCATGCGGCGCCGATAGCCCGATCGGACGGTCGGCGAGCCAGATCTCGCCATTCTCGACCTTGACCGGAAGCGAGCTCGATTCACCGATGAAGCCGTAGACGAAGGGAGAGTTTGGGGTGTCGTAGATGTCGTCGGCGGTGCCGACCTGCTCGATGCGGCCCTGGCTCATCACCACCACGCGATCGGCAAGCTCCAGCGCCTCTTCCTGGTCATGGGTGACGAAGACGGTGGTGTGGCCGGTGCGGTCGTGGATTTCACGCAGCCAGCGGCGAAGTTCGCGGCGCACCTGCGCATCGAGTGCACCGAACGGCTCGTCGAGCAGCAGCACCTTGGGTTCGATCGCCATGGCGCGCGCCAACGCGACCCGCTGGCGCTGGCCGCCGGAGAGCTGCGCCGGATAGCGTTTCTCCAATCCCGAAAGCTGGACGAGATCGAGAAGCTCGGAGGCACGGCGGCGGATTTCCGCCGCCGGCGGGCGCGTCGGCCCGTGCCGGACCTTGAGGCCGAAACCGATATTGTCGGCCACCGTCATGTGCCGGAACAGCGCGTAGTGCTGGAAGACGAAGCCGACATTGCGCTCCTGGATCGATTTCTGCGAAGCATCCTCGTCGCCGAAGAAGATCTTTCCGCGCGTCGGCCGTTCCAGCCCGGCGATCAGCCGCAGCAGCGTCGTCTTGCCGGAGCCGGATGGCCCGAGCAACGCGATCAGCTCGCCGGACTTGATGTCGAGCGACACGTCGTGGAGCGCCGGAAACCGCTCGAACTCCTTGCGAACATTGGCAACGCGAACTTCCATCAACAGTCCCTTTGTAGTGGATGCATGCCGTCATCCCGAAACCAGTAGCCAGTTTTGGGCGACATGCATTGCTAGTGCCCGCGGGTCGCGGCGAGTTCGGCGCCGTAGCGCATCTCGAGCAGTGTTTTCAACACCAGCGTGATAAGCGCGAGGCCGGCCAGCAGCGAGGCGACGGCAAAGGCGCCGACGGCATTGTATTCATTGTAGAGGATTTCGACATGCAGCGGCATGGTGTTGGTCAGGCCCCTGATATGGCCCGAAACCACCGAGACCGCGCCGAACTCGCCCATGGCGCGGGCGTTGCACAACAGCACGCCGTAGAGCAGGCCCCATTTGACGTTTGGCAGCGTCACATACCAGAAGGTCTGCCAGCCATTGGCGCCGAGGGAGAGCGCTGCTTCCTCATCGCCATTGCCCTGTTCCTGCATCAGCGGGATCAGTTCGCGGGCGACAAAGGGGAAGGTGACGAAGATGGTGGCGAGCACGATGCCCGGCACGGCGAACAGGATGACGATGCCGTTGGCCTTCAACCAGGCGCCAAGCAGCCCCTGGGCGCCGAACAGAAGCACGTAGACCAGTCCCGATATGACCGGCGAGACCGAGAAGGGCAGGTCGATCAGCGTGGTCAGGAAGGCCTTGCCCTTGAACTCGAACTTGGCGATCGCCCAGGCCGCGGAGATGCCGAAGACAATGTTGAGCGGCACCGAGATCGCCGCCACCAGCAGCGTCAGCCGGATCGCCGAGCGCGTATCGGCGTCGCCGAGCGATTGCGTGTAGGCGCCGACGCCTTTGGCGAGCGCTTCATGGAAGACGATGATCAGCGGCAACAGCAGGAAAATGCCCAGAAAGGCGAAGGTGACGACCATGAGCACGGCTTGCGCCGGGCGGCTTTCGGTGACCGCCGCCGAGCGGCTTTCATGATACAGCTCGTAGGATTTGATCTCGGGATCAGCCATAGCGCTTGCGGCTCCATGTCTGCACGAGATTGACGACCAGAAGCATGATGAAAGACAGCAACAACATGATCGCCGCGATCGCGGTGGCGGCGGGGTAGTTGTACTCCTCAAGCCGGATGACGATCAGAAGCGGCGCGATCTCGGATTTGTAGGGCAAGTTGCCGGCGATGAAGATGACCGAGCCGTATTCTCCGACACCGCGCGCGAAGGCGAGCGAAAAGCCGGTGATAATGGCTGGCGCAAGGCCTGGAAACAGCACACGGGTGATGATCTGAAACCGGTTCGCGCCAAGCGTGGCGGCGGCTTCCTCTACCTCCTTGTCGATTTCCTCCATGATCGGCTGCACAGTGCGCACGACGAAGGGCAGGCCGATGAAGACCAGCGCGATGACGATGCCTGATGGCGTGTAGGCGACCTTGATGCCGAGCGGCATCAGCAATTTGCCGATCCAGCCGTTCGGTGCATAGAGTGTGGTCAGCGCGATGCCGGCCACCGCCGTCGGCAGCGCGAAGGGCAGGTCGACCATGGCGTCGACAATGCGGCGGCCGGGAAAGCGGTAGCGCACCAGGACCCAGGCGACGAGCGTGCCGAAGATCACATTGACGGCAGCCGCGATGAAGGCGGTGCCGAAACTGATTTCCAGCGCATTGGTGGTGCGGCGATCGATGGCGATCGCCCAGAAATCGGTCCAGCCGAGGGCGGCCGAACGCCAGATCAGCCCCGACAAGGGGATCAGGATGATGAGGGTGAGGTAGGCAAGCGAGAAGCCGAGCGTCAATCCGAAACCCGGAATGACGCTAGGCTGTCTGAACCGCCACCCCGCCTGCGCGGGTGCTGTGGTCATGTTGTCCTGGTCTATTCTTACTGGGCCGGCTTGTAGATCTGGTCGAATATACCACCGTCGGCGAAATGGTAAGGCTGGGCTTTTTTCCAGCCGCCGAACAGCGGGTCGTCGATGGAGATCAGCTTGATATCCGGGGTCTTGGGGAGATCCGCCGGCGCTACGAGTTCGGGCTTGGCCGGCCGATAGTGGTTCTTGGCGATGATCGTCTGCCCCTCCTTGGAATAGAGGTAGCTCAGATAGGCTTCAGCGACCTTGCGCGTGCCCTTGGCATCGACATTGGCATCGACGATCGCCACCGGCGGTTCGGCCAGGATCGAGGTCGGCGGATAGACGATGTCGAAATTGTCGGCACCGAATTCGTCAAGCGCCAGGTAGGCGTCGTTTTCCCAGGCAATCAGCACATCGCCCAGGCCTTTTTGCGCGAAGGTCACGGTCGAGCCGCGCGCACCGGTGTCGAGTACCGGCGCATTGGCATAGAGCTTGCCGACGAATTCCTTGTTCCTGGCCTCGTCGCCGCCGTCGTGAGCGTTGGCGTAGGCCCAGGCGGCCAGATAGTTCCAGCGTGCGCCACCCGAGGTCTTGGGGTTGGGCGTGATCACCTGGACGCCGTCCTTCACCAGATCGTTCCAGTCGTGGATGGCTTTGGGATTGCCCTTGCGGACGAGGAAGATGATGGTCGAGGTGTAAGGCGCTGAATTGTTCTCGAATTTCGTGCGCCAGTCGGGATTGATCTTCTTCGACTTCGAGACGATGGCGTTGATGTCGCCCTCGAGCGCCAGCGTCACGACGTCGGCGTCGAGGCCATCGATGACGGCGCGAGCCTGTGCGGCCGACCCGCCATGCGACTGCTGGATGGTCACCGTCTCGCCGGTCTCGGCTTTCCAATGCGCGGTGAAGGCCTCGTCATAGGCTTTGTACAACTCGCGTGTTGGATCGTAGGACACGTTGAGAATGGTGGTGTCGGCAAACGCGAAACCGAGCGTGCCGAACTGGACAGATGTGGCGATCAGCGCGCCGAGCAGCTTCATGAAATGAGGTTTGGTCATTTCTGCCTCCATTGAACTGCTTAAAATCTACCAAGTTGATAGAAATTAGATGCAATGAATGTTGCCTTTTTTGCCCTTCTGGAGAAAATCTTCGACGACATCGGGCTGTGTCGCGAAATGTTTTCCTCATCCATGCTCGGTGAGGATCGATATCCGTCACCCAGCCTCGCGATCGGCATGGGCAATAACCTTCCAAACTCTATCTGCAAAAAATCAATGCGCTGAATCGCCTGGCCTCGTTTATTCAACGAAAACCTTCACGCTGGCCGCCCGTCCCACGGCGTCGATCACGGTCAGCGTCGAATAGCCAGCGCCGTCCGGTTGCCAGGTCGCCGTGCGGCGGCGGTCGATGCCGGTGAGCGGCTTGCCATTGGCCAGCCAGCGGAACGGCGCGCGGCCGCCCTGCAGCTTGAGCACCAGCGGCGTGGCATCGGCCGAACTGGTGCCGAGATCGATACGGGCGCCATTGGGCGGAAAGATGATGGTCGGCGCCGGCTCGGTCGGCGTTGCCTGCACGAGACCGTCCGAACCGGCGCCGAAGCGGGCAAGTGTCACCGGCAGGTCCTCTCGCTTGGGGGTGAAAGCGCCGGGCGGCTTGCCCGGCAGCGGCACGGTGGCAAGGCCGGAGCGGACAAAGCCTTCGAACAGGATGGGCGCGGCCGAGACATAGCCGGAGAGGCCGGGCACAGCGCCGGCGTCGGGCCGGCCAACCCAGACGCCCAACACATAGCGGCCGTCGAAGCCGACCGACCAGGCGTCGCGGTAACCGTAGGAGGTTCCGGTCTTATAGGCGATGCCGCGCTGCAAGGCGCCTTCCGGCGGCTTGACCCCCGACAATATGTCGATGATCTGCCAGTTGGCCTGGTCGTTGAGGATGGTGGTGGCCGAGCTTTCGGCATTGGCCGGTTCGGTGCCATCGTGCAACGTGTGCGTCTTGCCGCCATTGGCGAGCCCCGTATAGAGCTGGACCAGATCGCGCAGCGTGACGCCAACCCCGCCGAGGCCAATGGCCAGGCCCGGCGCCTCATTGACCGGCAGGATCGGGTTGATGCCCGCCTGGCGGAAGCGCGCGGTCAACCGCGCCGGGCCGACGGCGTCGAGCACGCGGATCGCCGGCACATTGAGCGACAGTTGCAGCGCCTGGCGGATGCTGACGTCACCCTGGTAGCCCATGTCGAAATTCTTCGGCCTATAGCCGCCGAAATCGACAGGGCTGTCCTCGATCAGCGTTTCCTGCGCCACCAGCCCCTGTTCGAAGGCGAGGCCGTAGATGAACGGCTTCAGCGTCGAGCCGGGCGAGCGCACGACCTTGGTCATGTCGATCCAGCCGGAACGGCTGGCGTCGAAGAAGTTAGCCGAGCCGACTTCGCCCAGAATGTCGCCGGTGCGGGAGTCGGCCAGCACCATGGCGACGGAGAGACGCGGCCCAAGCTTGGCGGCGGCGTCGCGCGCCACCTGTTCCAATCCTTGCTGGACGCTTTTGCGGATCATCAGCTTGAGCGGCTGTCCGGGCACGGCTTTCGGCAGCATCGCATAGGAGGCATGTGCCGCCAGCGCCGGCAAGGTGCGGCGCAGGCCCGACACATCGTCGAGTGCTGCGCGTCCCGCCTCGCGCTCGCCGATCAGGCCGGATGAGACCATGCGGCTCAGCACTCGGTCGCGGGCGGCATGGGCGATTTCGAGGTTGCGGTCAGGCCGGCGCTTTTCCGGTAATTGGGGCAAGGCGACGAGCAGCGCGGCTTCAGAGACGGTGAGCCGCTTCGGCTCCTTGCCGAAATAGGCGAGCGAGGCGGCGCGCACGCCTTCGAGGTTGCCGCCATAGGGCGCCAGCGTCAGGTAGCGTTCGAGGATCTCGCGCTTGGACAGCCGCCGCTCGATCTGGATGGCGCGCAGCATCTGCTTGATCTTGGAACCGATGCTGCGGCTTTCGCGCGGCTCGATCAGGCGCGCAAGCTGCATCGACAGGGTCGAGCCCCCGGAAACGATGTGGCCGCTGGTGACGAGCTGGCCGGCGGCGCGGCCAAGCGCCAACACGTCGACGCCGTCATGATCCCAGAAACGCTTGTCCTCATAGGTGACCAGCATATCGACGAACTGCTTGTCGACCTGATCGAGATGGGTTTCGAGCCGCCAGTAGCCGTCCGGCGTGGCGAAGGCGCGCAATAACTGGCCATCGCGGTCCTGGACCTCGGTGGAGACGGCGAGTTTCTTGGGAAGCGGGGGCGGGAAGGCGCGGTCGAGCTCCCAAAGGGCTGCGAAGGAAAGAGCCAGGAAGCCGGCGCAGGCACCAGCGGTTATGGCGGCGCGGCGAAGAAATTTTCTGGAGAGCATGGCGCCGCCCCTCATCGCCCTGCCGGGCATTTCTCCCCGTATAGAGACGGGGAGAAAGAGGCTGTTGCTGATGGTTTCGCCAATCGCCAGCGTTGCAGAAACAGCGGCGAAATTCGCGGCAGTCCCCTTCTCCCCGTCACTATACGGGGAGAAGGTGCCGGCAGGCGGATGAGGGGCGGCGCCATCGTCCTGTTCATAGTTGTCAGCACACCTTACGGCGCCTTGATCTCCATCATGCCGGTGGCGGTGCGGGCCGAATATTGCGGCCGGTACATGTCCTCCACCGTTGCCGCGGGATGGGCGTAGGTGCCCGGCGTCACGGCGCGCACGACATAGGCGAGCGTCAGATTGTGGTCATGGTCGCCATCGGCCGGGTTGAACGCCGCAACGAAACGGTCGTCGCGGAATTCGAGATGGGCGGCGTCGGTCTGTGCCAGCCAGGAGAAGTTCGTCAGCTGGGCACTGGAGACCAGGCCGGGGTTGTCGATCTCGAAGCCGGCCGGCAGAAGGTCGGTGACCAGGAGGCGCGAGGGCCAGCTGTTCTGCTCCGTCACCTTGAGCACGACGACATAGCGTTCGTTCTGCGTTGCCTCCGTCACATTGGCTTCGGTGCCGTCGAGCTTGTAGTAGGTGCGCGCGATGGTGAAGCCTTCACCGCCGGCCGGCAAAGGCTGGACCGGCGACGCCACGGTGGTGACGACGGCCTGCAGCGGGGTCTTGCCGGTGTTGGCGATTTCGAGCGGGCTGTCGACGAGGTCGGAGCCGGCGACCTGGTTGGAATAGCCGCCGGAATGCGGCGCCCCATTGACGGTCAGCGTGATGGAATCATTGCCTTCCTTCAGCGCACGAGCCGACAGCAGCATCCAGGATTCGTCCTGGGTGCTGGTCCAGCGGGCTTCGGCCCGTTCCCTGGTCACCAGCTTAATCAGCTCGGGCATGATCGTCGACACCGGCTTCGATTCCGCCGCCAGCGCCAGCATCGCCGCGCCGTCACGCAGCGGCGAGCCGTAGTCGGAGCGGTAGTAGTCGTAGTCGGTACTCGACTTGGCAAGCTGCAGCGCGGTCTTGAACGTCGCCTCCGAGCGCTGGGTGTCGCCGTAGAGCGCCAGGCTCGCCGCCAACTGGCCGACGGCCATCGGGCTCGAGAAGGCTTCCAGCTGGGTATCGGCATAGTAACGCAGGTCGCCGATCGAGGCCTTTTTGTTGCGGGCCAGGACGTAGAGGGCGTAGGCGATCTCGCTGCCGCGGTCCTGTACGCTCTGGTCGTAGCCGAGCGAGTTCTGCAAATTGTTCAGCGCCTGGTTCATGGCCTGGGCAGGCACGTCGTATTTCTGCTCACGCGCCCGAGTCAGGAACTCGCTGACATAGGCGTCGAGCCACAGGTCGCCGGAGCCGGGTCCCCACAGGCCGAAGCTGCCGTTTGAGGATTGGTAGCTCAGGACCTTGTAGATGGCATCCTGGACGCGGCCATGCAGGTCTGGATCGCTTTCCATGCCGATGCCGGAGGCCATCTCGTTGACGTAGAGGAGCGGCATGGCGCGGCTGGTCGTCTGCTCGGCGCAGCCATAGGGATAGCGGTCGAGCGTCATCAAGAGCGAGGGCACGTCGAAGGCAGCCGCCTGCGAAACACCGACGCTGACGGAGGCGCCATCAAGCAGGCTTGCCGCCAGAAGCTCCTTGTCGACGCGAAGCGCGCCGCCATTGCCCTTAAGGTCGACCACCAGGCGGGTGGTGACCGGCAGCTGTGCCGGGCGCACCGGCACATAGAGCGTCTGCTCGACTTTGATGCCGTCGGCATGGGCAAGCCGGATGGTCAGCGAGGCATTGCCCGCCGTCTTGGCGATCAGAGGCACGGTCAAGGTCTGGCGCTTGCCCTGGGCGAGCGTCAGCTTCTGGGGCAGGGGCTTGTCGCCGGTCGACAGGTCGCCCGTGGTGTCGATCGACAGCGCGTAGTCGCCGGCAGGGCCGTCGGTGTCAGCCACGTCGAGCCGCATGACGGCGTTGTCCCCAGGGGCGAGGAAGCGCGGCAGGCCGGCCGTGATCACCACGGGATCGCGCACGATCACATCCGACTGTGCATGGCCGACGGCATCCTTGGTCCAGGCGACGGCCATGACGCGCACGGTGCCGTTGAACTGCGGAATGTCGAAATCGATCCGCGCCTTGCCGTCGGCGTCGAGTTGGACAGGGCCAGAGAAGAAGGCGACCAGTTTCTCGGTGGGCGGGCTGCCTTGCGCCTGCATGTTGGCGCCGTCACCGCCGGTCCGGAGCTTGCCGGTGGTGCCGAGCGAGCCGTCGATCAGGCGGCCGTAGATGTCGCGGATTTCCATGCCCAGCATGCGTTGGCCGAAGAACCAGTTTTCCGGGTCCGGTGCCTTGTAGTTGGTCAGGTTGAGGATGCCGACATCGACGGCCGCGACCATGACATAGGCATTGCTTCCCGGCTGCACGCCGGCCACGGAAACCGGAATCGACAGCTGTCGGCGCGGCATGGTCTTGTCCGGCGGCGCGAGCGCAACGGCGAGCTTCTTGGCGCCCGGGTCGACCTTCAGCCATTTCACGCCGATGGCGCGGGCCGGCATGCGGCTCTCTTGGGCATCGCCCGGCCGGAACAGTGTCGCGGTGACATAGGCGCCGGCGCCCCAGTCGTCGCCAACCGGAATGTCCACCGTGCCGCCGCCGGCCGGCACGGATGCCGTGATGGTCTTCAAGAGCTTGTCGGAACCGATGTTGATCAGAAGTTCGCCCGCAAAATGCGGCGAGACCTTGAGCTTGGCCACTTCGCCGGCGGCATAATTGTCCTTGTCCAGCGCAATTTCCAGGCCGTCAGGCGTTTCGGTGGTGGTCGAGGCGACGTACCAGCCGGCGTCGAATTCATAGCTGGTCGCCGGTCCCTCCGGGTCCGAGGTTTCGACCTCGAGCCGGTACTGGCCCCAGTCGACCGGTAAGGAGACGGTTGCGTCGCCATCGGCGCCGAGGTCGACCTGGCCGTTGGCGATCGACTTGGTGAAGGTGACCGGCTCGTAGTTCCACGAATTGTTGGAGCGGTACCACTGGTAATTGCGTTCGACCTTGACCAGTGTCCAGCGCGCGCCTTTCAGCGCCTCGCGCTTGCCGTCGGGATCGACGGCGATCAGGCTGAACTTGGCCGTGCCGCCCTGTGGCACTTCATTGTCGGCGAAGTCCGGACGGATGCCGATCATGTGGCCTTGCGGGCGGATTCCGATGTTGAGCGACCGTTCGATGGCGCGGCCACCGGCTTCGCGCATGCGCACTGTCACCTTGCCGTCGAGCAGCTTGGTGGTCGAAGGCAACTGGTCGACCGAGATCGGGAAGGTCGCCTTGCCGTCATCGCCGACCACCGGCAGATTGGTGAGCGGCGTGACCGTGGGCTCCGCCGACTGTTCATCGGCGAGGCCGAAGGAAAAATCGGGGAAGCGGTCCCAGTCGCGCGACGTCGACAACGTCAACTCACCTTCCAGCGCCAGACCCGCCGCCGGCGCGCCGTAAAGGAAGCGGCCATCTATGTTGATGTTGGTGGTTTCGCTCCGCGCGATCTCCTGCTTGTCGGCCTTCATGTCGAATTCGATGCGATCCGGCACGAAGTCCTCGACCAGGAACATCTGGCTGGCCACCGCCGGCTGCTTGGGATCGGTGTGGATCGACACCGACCAGGTGCCGCGCATCGCATTGGGTTCCAAAGGCAGGTCGACGGCGTGGCCGCCGGCCGAGGCGCCGTCGCTGACGATGCGGCGGTCCTCGACACCATCCGGGCGCGAGAAGATGAAGGTCAGCGGCAGGTTCTCGACCGCCTTGGCCGCGCCGTCGCGGGCAAGGGCGGCGACATGGACATCCTCGCCGGCGCGGTAGATGCCGCGTTCGGTCCAGGCGTAGACATCCAGCGCACCGGGCGCCGCGCGCCCGGTGACGCCACGGTCGGACAGGTCGAAGCCGGCCTTGGACATGTCGAGGAAGACAAAATCATTGTCCCCTTGCTTCGCCATCAGCACGGCCGGCGCCATGCCGCCATCGCCGCGCGTCAGGCCGGGATTGAACACGGCATGGCCGTCGGCATCCGACGTCGCGGTGCCGAGAACCTCGTTGTTCCTGGCAACCAGCGTCAGTTCGGCGCCGGCAATCGGCTTGGCGGAGCCGAGCGAACGGGCAAAGACGTTGAGACCGTCCTGGCCGGTATAGGTCGACAGGCCGATGTCGGAGACGACGAACCACTGCGTGGCCAACGAATTGTAGCTGTCGCCCTTGTCGTTGACGGCTTGGGCGGTCAGCACATAGACGCCGGGCTTGCGCTGCGGCAGGGCTTCGTCGACCGGAAAGGAGGTGGTGACCTCCTTGTTCAAATCGTTGACGATATCGAGCTGGCCATGCCAGACCGGCGCGCCCATCTGCTCGGAAACGGTGGAGATGTCATAGCCGTCGAGCTGGTGCAGGAACTGGTAGCCCGACAGAAGCTGCGCCAGCGAACGGTCGCCGATGCGGAAGAGCTTCATCTCGGCGGCGTTCATGTTGACGGTGACGATCGGAATGCCGCGGCGCGCGCCGGCCGGCAGCACGAAGCTGTCGCCGGTGAAGCGGGCGGACGGCGCGCGGTCCTGCACATAGATCGACAGCACCACGGGGGCGGCGGTGACTTCGCCGATGGCGGCCGGCAGGCCGGCGCGGAAGGTGACGCCATAATGCTGGCCGTGTTCGAGGCCTTCGACGCAGATCTGCTTGTCCTTGGCCTCGACGCCCTTGGGTGGCGCGTTGTCGACGGTCACGAACTGCGCGTAATCAACACCGGTCTTAACCAGTTCCTCGGAGAATTGCGCGCAGATGCGTGGCGCGCTGGTGTCGGCATCGACGCTATGGTCGATGACGCGGAAACCCTTGCGGGCCTTCAGATCGGCATACTCGGCCTGGACGGAAGGCGAAGCCACGAGGGCAAGGCTCGCCTCATAGGCCTGCAAGGCCGGGCGGTAGAGGTCACGTTTGTCGAGGCCGGCGCCGAGCAGCGCCAGCACGTCGGCGCGCGTCTTGGTGGTGCGCAGCAGCTTGTAGGCGTTGAAAGCGGCGGAGGTGCCATTTGCCGGCAAAGTGGAGGCTTCGGATGTGTTGGCGGCAGGCTGCACGGCCAGCGTTTCGCGCGCCAGATCGAGCCAGAGCTGGCCGTCGTCGGGCATCACCGAGACCGCGGCCTCGTATTTCTGCATGGCGGAGCGATGGTCGCCGGTCAGCACGGCCTGCTCGGCGGCATTGGTCAGTGCCGCCATGCCCTCGGTCGGCTTGGTAAAGGCGGGACCGAGCAGTTTGTTGCGGTATTGCTGGGCCTGGTCGGCCATCCAGTTGGGGAAGAAGGCAAGCTCCGGCGGCGCGCCGATATCCGGATCGCCGTCGATGTTGACGATCTTGCCCGCAACCGCACCATTGAAGGGCTTCAGCTGGTTGTAGTCGGATTTGAGGAAGCACCATTTGGCCTTGGTGTTGTAGGTGAAGGCACGGCAGGCCGGATCGCCGAGGCAGGTCGTCTTGCACTGGTCGAGCGTGACGTTCTGGTCGGATCGGAGGTCGAAACCGAAATAGTCGGAATTGTCCGTTGTTGCGATTTTTCGCGCCTCGGCCGCTTGCGCGACAGTGCCCAAGGCAAAAAAGAGAAGGATGAGAATCGACAGACCACGAGCCGCGCGCATTGCCATAACACCCCTCCAGACAATTGCAGACGTCCGGGCATGATCAAGCTTCGGTCAGGCTTGTCAACGCGCGAACGCGGCAGGTTCCGCCTGCCAACGGTTTATTTTCCGGCCGATCACCGGTATGCGGACAGTAACCTCCATAGGACAGGGGATCACGCTTTCTTGCCGAAACGCAAAAGGTGTGAATTCCAAGCCCGTCCTATTTCAGACAATTGGATTGTGGCCCCTTTACGAGCACTTCAGAACTTCATTCCAATTTTAGTTTTGTGAACTAGGTTGTCATAATGCCGGCGCATGAAAAGCAGATGTCAGGGGGTACCGCGCCAGGGCGCGTGCTTCCGCGCGCCCTGCTTTTGGCCATGATGTGCTCGGCGGCGCTGGTCGCCGAATCGAGACCAGCGGCCGCGTTCGAGCTTTTCGGCATCAAGCTGTGGGGTTCTTCCAGTGACGAAGATGCGGACATCGTCGATCCGCTGCGCTACTCGGTGACGCTCTCCGCGCCCGACGCTGACAAGGATCTCGTCAAGAAGCTCGAAAACGCCTCGGCCCTGAAAGGCGACGAGGACCGCCCCGTCTCGGGCTCGCTCGGGCTGATGGCCAAGGCGCGCAGCGACCGCGAACAACTGGTAGCGGCCCTCTATGCGGATGCCCGCTATGAAGGCGTGGTCACCATCACCATCGATGGCAAGCCGCTCGACGCGTTGCCGCCGGACGCCGAATTCAAGGGTCCGCAGCCCATTCCGGTGGCGATCAATATCTCGACCGGCCCCAAATTCACACTCGGCAACATTCGGCTGGAAGGCGACGCGGCTGGGCTGATGGGCGCCGACTATGGCCTGATATCAGGCGGCGACGCCGGCTCCGGCGCGGTGCTCAAGGCCGAAGCATTGGTCGTGCGCACGCTGAAGGAGCAGGGCAGGCCGCTGGCCAAGGTGACGGACCGCCAGATCGTCGCCGACCACGCCACCTCGACGCTCGATGTGACGCTGACGGTCGCTGCCGGCCCGGTCGCAGGCTATGGCGCGACCACGGTGGAAGGCACCGAGAAGGTCGACCGCGACTTCACCGAATACATGACCGGGCTGAAGCGTGGCAGGCAATACTCCCCGCAGGAGATCAGCGATGCGCGCGACAGGCTGCTGGGGCTCGAGGTCTTCAATAGCGTGACGTTCAAGGAAGCCGACAAACTGGACGCCGACGGCAACATTCCAATCGGCGTCCAGGTCAGCGAGCGCAAGCCGCGCTATTTCGGGCTTGGCGGCACGTTTTCGAACACCGAGGGCCTTGGCCTGGAAGGCTATTGGGGACACCGCAACCTGTTTGGTCGCGCCGAGAAGCTGCGCATCGACGGGGCCATCAGCGGCATCGGCAACAACAATCTGTCGGACCTGAACTACAATGCCGGCATCATGTTCGAGAAGCCCGGCGTGATCGGACCGGCCTCGAAGTTCTTTGCCAGCGTGAAAACGGTCTTCGAGCACCCGGACGCGTATGATCATTTCTCGGTCAAGGGCAGCACCGGCCTGTCCTATGAACTCGACAAGAAGCAGACCGTTTCGGCCGAGGTGGCGCTCGACTATTCACGCATCCGCGATGCCTTCGGCAAACACACTTACCTGATCGCCAGCGTTCCCCTGCAGTATGTCTATGATAACAGGGACAGCCGGCTGAACCCGACCAAGGGCTTCAGGGTACTGGCCTATGCCGAGCCCAGCTACGACATTCTGAGCGGCGCGGCCTTCCTCAAGCTGAAGGGCGAGGGATCGGCCTATCAGTCGCTGGATACGGCCTCGAAATTCGTCCTGGCCGAACGCGTCTCCGTCGGCTCGATCGTCGGCACGGGGCTTGAGAATGTCCCGGCCGACAGGCGCTTCTATTCCGGCGGCGGCGGCTCGGTACGGGGCTATGCCTATCAGGGCATCGGTCCCAAGGATTTCACCGGCCAGCCGATCGGAGGCCTGTCCTTCTTCGAGACCTCGGTTGAGATGCGCATCGCCGTCACCGACACGATCGGCATCGTGCCGTTCGTCGATGCCGGCACGGTATCGACCAAATCGGTTCCCAACTTCTCCAACGTCAAGGTCGGCGCCGGCGTCGGCCTGCGCTATGTGACGCCGTTCGGGCCACTGCGCATCGACGCCGCCGTGCCGCTCAACCGCGACCCCAGCGATCCGCATTTCGGCATCTATGCCGGCATCGGACAGGCGTTTTGAGATGAGGACGGTCTGGCGCATCCTTCGCATTGTCCTCTACACGCTGCTGATCGTGGTCGCGGGGGCGATCGGCGCGCTGGTCGTGCTGACCAAGACCGAACGCGGACGCGACAATCTCGCCGGCATCATTTCGCGCCTGGCCTCGAGCGACGACCGCAAGGTCACCGTCAGCGGCATCGACGGCATCTGGTCGGGCGCGCTCAGCGTCGACCATGTCGTGCTGGAGGACCGCGAGGGTGCCTGGTTGGTGGCGCGCAAAGTGGCGGTCGACTGGTCGCCGCTGGCGCTGCTGTCGAAAAACTTCAGCGCCGACCGCATCGCGGCCGACCGCATCGAACTGGCGCGGCTGCCGGTGGCCAGCACCCAACAGCCCGCGCAGAGCGGCACGACGACGCTGCCTGTTTCCATTGATATCAAGCAGATCGACTTGCCCGAAATCGCGCTTGGTCAGGAGCTGGCTGGCAGCGGCATCGCCGAGCTTGCGGCGAAGGGATCGGTCAAGGCCGAAGCCACACCGCTGGCGGTCGAGACGGTGCTCAATGTTACCCGCCATGACGGCAAGCAAGGCAAGGTTGACGCCAAAATCCACTTTGCGCCGGCCGACAACAGGCTTGACCTCGACCTTAAGGCTTCGGAGCCGGCGGGCGGCATCATCGCCAATCTGCTCAAGCTGCCCGATGCGCCGCCCGTCGACATAGTCGCATCAGGCACCGGGCCGCTCGCCAACTGGAACGGCATAGCCACGTTCACCGTCGACGGTGAGATCGTCACTCAATTGACGGGCCGTCACCAGTCCACCGACAAGGGCAGCCATGTCGAGGCCAAGGGTGACGGCGACTTCGCCGGCTTCCTGCCGGAGAATTTGAAGCCCCTGTTTGCCGGCAAGACCAGCTTCGATGTCGCGGGCACCGCCACATCAGCCGGTGGTATCAGCGTCGACCGGGCCAATATCGACAGCGACGCCATGCATGGCACCGCCACCGGCATCGTCGATCCCGCCGGCGCCAGCGATCTCTCTGTCCAACTCGCCGCCAAGGGCCCGCCCGTCGTGGTCAGCGTCGGCAGCGAGGCGCAACCGATCACGCTGGCGATCAAGAACGCCACCGCCCGCGCCTTTGGCGACGGCAAGGCACCGATTATCGACATCGGCGCCTCCTTCGTTTCGATCGTCGCCGGCGGCACCCGGCTCGACGATCTGGCGGCGCAAATCCACTCCGACGGTTTCGACATCCAGAATCGCGCCGGCCCGGTTGCGGTGAAGCTGGAGGCTGGCGGCCTGAAAACCGACGTCGCGACGCTGGCGCCGCTGGTCACCGGCAAGGTCGACGTCGATCTGGCCGGTTCAATCAGCAAGGACGCCATTGCCATTGACCAGGGCACGCTGCGGTCCGATGCGCTCAACGCTTCGCTGACGGCGACAGTGGCGCTTGCCGACCTGTCGATGCAACTCAAGATGAACGCCGACGCCGTGGCGACGGCCTTGCCGCCTCAGATCGCCTCGGTGCTCGGCGGGCGGGTAAAATTCTCGGCTGCCGCGACCCGCGATCCGCAGGGATCGTTCGCCGCCAATTCGATCGAACTCACCTCCGGATCGCTTAGCGCCAGCGGCACCGCCAGCATGCACGGCACGGACATCCAGGCCGACATCAAGGGCAAATTGGGCGACGTTTCGGTGTTGTCGCCGACGGTCGGCGTGCCGGTTGCCGGCGGGGTCGATTTCGCGCTGTCGGCAAGCGGCGCCATGACGGCGCCCGATTTCACGGTATCAGCCGACAGCGACAGCCTGACGGCCTCGGGCCGCACGGTAAAGGCGATCAAGCTGACGGCGAGCGGCAAGGCCGACATATCGAGCCCTTCCGCCACCGTCTCGCTGACCGGCGCCGTCAACGACCAGCCGCTCGACATCAAGGCGGCGCTGGTCACCAGCGAGGGCAAGCGTTCGATCAACGGCTTTCTCGTCTCGCTGGGCGACAACAAGGTGTCTGGCGACCTGGCGCTGGACGACAAATACATGCCTTTGGGCACGCTCACGCTTGCCGCTCCCGCCATCGATCAACTGGCCGCGCTCGCCGGCCAGGCTGTGACCGGCGATATCAACGGCAGCATCGTCTTTGCCAAGGAAGGCGATGCGCCCTCGGTGGCCATTGACGCCAAGAGCACATCGATCGCGCGCGGCGAGGTGACGGCCAAGACGATCGCCGTCAATGCGCTCATCGCAAACTTTCTCAAGGCGCCGGCGATCTCGGGCACCATCAAGGCCGATACGGTCACTTCGGGCACCACCGAAATCAGTGGCATCGGCGTCGATCTGAAGCGCGACGGCGACTGGACCAATTTCACCGGCGGCGCCACCATCGCGGGCATTCCGGCGACCGCTGCCGGGCGGGTGAAGATCGCCGATGGGACCACCAGTGTGGAGATCGCCTCGGGCGAGGCCACGGTTCGCGGCATCAAGACAGCGCTCGCCAAGCCTTCGTCACTGACCATCGCCAATGGTACGACCAACATCGAGAAGCTTGCGCTCGATATTGGCGGCGGCTCGATGACGCTGTCGGGCAGCGCCGGCCAGACGCTCGATCTCGCGGCACAATTCTCGGCGCTGCCGGCGGCCCTTGCCAATGAATTTTCGCCCGGCCTCGATGCCGCGGGCACCCTCAGTGGCATCGCGCAAGTGACCGGAACGCCGGCTGCTCCGGAGGTCCGGTTCAACGCGCAACTCGCCGGTGCCGAAACCAGCCAGACGCGCCAGGCCGGGCTCGGGCCGCTCGGCATCGATGCCGTGGGCGCCTACACCGTCGTCGGTGGCGTCACTCTTGACCATGCCACGCTCTCCGGCGACAAGATTTCCGGCCAGGCCGCCGGCACCATCAATCCGAACGGAGCCAGCGATTTCGCGCTCGATCTCACCTCATCCGGCCCCAGCCTGCCACTGACGGTCGGAAGCCCGCAAAGCCCAGTCAAGATCGAGATCCGGTCATTGTCGGCCAAAATCGCGGGCGAAAGCACGCATACCCGGCTGGACTTTGCGGCGATCCTGCCCTCGGTCACCACCAGCCCGGCGAAAGTGGACGGGCTGTCGCTGGCACTGCACTCGGATGCGTTCGATCTCAAGAACCGCGCCGGGCCGGTTTCCGGCACGGTATCGGTGGACAAGGTCGGTCTCGAGAATGCCACGATCGCACCGCTGATCGCCGGCAAGGTGACAGCCGCGCTCAGCGGGCGCCTGACAGCCGATGCCATGGCCATCGACAGCGGCTCTCTCAAGAGCGATGCGCTGAACAGCCAGGTCTCCGGCCAGGTATCGCTGCGTGATGGCGCCATCGATCTCAAGCTGAAGGCGGATGCCCCGTCATCGGCCTTGCCGCCAGCGGCGCGAGGCATGCTCGGTGAACGGGCGCAGATCAGCGCCGCGATAAAGCGCGATCCCAATGGCGCTATCAACGTCGATGGGTTGAAGCTGATCTCCGGCGCGCTGAGCGCACAGGGACAGGCAAGCCTGGCCGACAACAAGGTGGCCGCCGACATTACCGGCGCTCTTACCGATATTTCCCCGCTGTCCAAGGACGCCAAGGGTGCCATTGCCTTTGCGCTGACTGCTCAGGGGCCGGCCACCGCCCCCGACCTGTCGCTGACCGTCAATAGCGATCGGCTTTCGGTGGCGTCGCGCGAGATCACCGGGCTGAAGCTGACCGCCACCGGCAAGGCGGATGCCATCAACCCGGCTGCGAATGTGCAACTGACCGGCAATGTCGCGGGACAGGCCTTGCAAGGCAGTGCCGTGCTGGCGACGGCGAACGGCAAGAGCGCCATCAACGGCCTGCTTCTGTCGCTGGGCCCAAACAAGATCTCCGGCGATCTGGAATTGGACGACAAGTTCGTGCCTGAAGGCACAATCTCGCTCGACCTGCCCGATATCGGGCCGCTTGCCGCGCTGGCGCTGGAAAAGGCCGAAGGCGACGTGCGCGGCACGATCGCCTTTTCGAAGAACGGCACGGCACCCCAGGTCGCCATCAAGGCGGCCACCGCCTCGATCACGCGCGGCGACCTCCAGGCGAAAACCGTTTCCATCGATGCGCTGATCGCCAACTATCTTGCGGCGCCGGTGATCTCGGGCAAGATCCATGCCGACACCGTCATATCGGGCGGCACGGTGATCAGCGGCATCGATGTCGATCTGAAGCGTGACGGCGACTGGACCGGCTTCTCCGGCGGCGCCACGGTCAAGGGCATTCCGGCCAAGGCGGCTGGCCGGGTGAAAGCCGCCAACGGCACGACGACCATCGAACTTGCTTCCGGACAGGCGACTGTCCAGGGCATCCAGGCGGTCATTGCCCAAGCCTCCACCGTCAGCATCGCCAATGGCATCACGACGCTGGACCGGCTGGTGCTCAACCTTGGCGGCGGCACGGCGACGGTGACCGGCAAGGTCGGGCAGACGCTCGACATCAATGCCACGCTGGCCAAGGTGCCGATGTCGCTCGCCAACAGTTTTTCGCGCGGCCTCGATGCGGCGGGTTCGATTTCGGGTACGGTGAAGGTGACCGGTGCGCCAGCGAGTCCGGCGGTTGCTTTCAACATCGACGCGGCTGGCGTGCAGACGTCGCAGACCCGCGGCGCCGGTGTCGGCGCGGTCAGCGTTTCCTCGTCCGGCACCTTTGCCGCCAACAAGCTCACCTTCAACGCCAATGTCGGCGACGGAGCCGGCCTTGGCCTCAAGGGCGGCGGCACGGTGACGACGGCGGGCACGCCGGCGCTGGTGCTCGATTTCAATGGCGGCGTGCCCTTCGGCATCCTCAGCCAAAAGCTTGCCGCGCAAGGCCTGTCGCTGACGGGAACGGCCAAAGTCAATGTTCAGGTGCGCGGTCCAGCGACGTCGCCGGTCATCGGCGGCAGCGTCAGCACCTCCGGCGCGCGGCTCGTCGATGCGCGCTCGGGCCTCGCCGTCAACGATATCGCCGCCGACGTCTCGATTGGCGGCGGCGTCGCCAGGATCAACCGGCTGACCGGAACATTGTCGACGCGCGGCAGCCTGTCGGCCAGCGGCACGGTCGGCATCAATCCGGCGCAAGGCTTCCCGGCCGACCTGTCGATCAAGCTCACCGACGGCCGCTATACGGACGGGCGCGTGGTGACCGCCAATCTTGGCGGCGACCTGACGATCAAGGGCCCGCTGACGTCGGCGCCGGCGATTGCCGGGACCGTCAACCTGGCCAAGACCGTCATCACCGTTCCCGACAAGCTGCCGGGCTCGCTTTCGGAGCTCGATGTCAAGCACAAGAACGCGCCAGGCGCGGTCAGGGCGCAGGACAAGGCGCTGCGGCCGGCGACGACGAGCGGCAAGAGCGGCGGCAGCGGTCTCGCGCTGGACGTCACGGTCAACGCGCCGAATCAGATCTTTATCCAGGGCAGGGGTGTCGACGCCGAACTCGGCGGCTCGCTGAGGCTGACCGGTCCGGCTTCGTCGCCGCAAGCTGTCGGTACCTTCACCCTGCAGCGCGGCCGGCTGTCGATCCTCGGCAAGCGGCTGACCTTCACCGAGGGCACGGTCGGCTTTTCCGGCTCGCTGGTGCCTTATCTCAACCTGACCGCGACAACGGCGACGGCCAGCGCCACCGTCACCATCGTGGTGTCGGGCGAGGCGACAAATCCGAAATTCACCTTCACTTCGGTGCCGGCGCTGCCCGAGGACGAGGTGCTGGCGCAACTGATCTTCGGCCGTTCGATGTCGAATCTGTCGCCGCTGCAGATCGCGCAACTGGCCGAAGCGGCGGGGCAACTGGCCGGTGTCGGCGGTTCGACCTCGTTGCTGGAAAATCTGCGCAGCGCCATCGGCGTCGACGATCTCGACGTCACCACCGACGAGAAGGGCGGCACGGCGGTCTCGGCCGGTAAATACCTGAACGACCGTACTTATGTGACCATCCAGAAGGGCGACAAGCCGGGATCGGGCAAGGCGGCCATCGACCTCAATGTCGGGCGCGGCGTCAAATTGCGGGGCGAGGCGACGGATGCCGGCGAGGCCAAGGGCGGCATCTTCTACGAAAGGGAATATTGAGGGTCTGGCCCTCACCATGGCCGGGACTGGCGCTGTCGTAAGCTGTGTAAATGTCTCTGTTTAATGGCCCGAAGAGATTTTGGCGAAATCTGGGCGCACTAGCAATTTTGCGCCAAGACTGTCGTTATCGCGCGAACCGCTCTCTTTCCAAAGTTGCACATTCGCTAACATGTTCCCAATCCATGCCGTCTTTGACATCACGGCCCGGATGCGGAATGTTAATCGGCGGAAAGCCAACAATGGGAGTTAGTGATGACAATCTACAAGAGTAATGGCGACAGCGTTCCGGATCACATCCTGGCCATGGCCGAAGAAGCCAAGGCGGGAACGGTGGATCGGCGCGAATTCCTGGCGCTCGCCAGCATCTTCGGCGCTTCGACCGCCATGGCCTACGGCCTGCTCGGCCTTGCCGCGCCGACACCGGCCAAGGCCGAGGACGTGCAGGGCAAGAAGGGCGGCGTGATCAAGGTCGCCATGTCCGTCAAGGATCCCAAGGATCCGCGCACGGCCGACTGGTCTGAAATCGCCAATGCCGAACGCCAGGCGCTCGAGCCCCTGGTGAAGTACACCCACCAGTACACGTTCGCGCCATATCTGCTGGCAAGCTGGGACATCAACGACGACGCCACCGAGTACACGCTGCATGTGCGGCCTGGTGTCGAGTGGAACAATGGCGACAAGTTCACCGCCGACGACGTCATCTACAATTTCACCCGCTGGGCCGACAAGGCCGCGGAAGGCAATTCGATGCCGGGCCGCCTCGGCAGCCTCGTCGACGAGAAGACCAAGAAGCTGAGCGAAGGATCGATCGTCAAGGTCGACGACATGACCGTCAAGCTCAAGCTCAGCAAGCCCGACATCGCCCTTATCGCCAACCTGACCGACTATCCGGCACTCGTTGTGCACAAGACCTTCGATGCGAAGGGCGCCAACTTCAAGAACTGCCCGATCGGCACCGGCCCATTCGAGCTCGTGTCCTACGATGTCGGCCAGAAGGTGGTCTACAAGCGCCGCGAGACCGGCAAGTGGTGGCAGGGCGAAGTCTTCCTCGACGGCGTCGAGTTCATCGACTACGGCACCGATCCGGCCGCGACGGTTTCGGCGTTTGAGTCGGGCGAAGTGCAGACCAACCACGAGACGACCGCCGACTACGTCAAGATTATCGAAGGTGTCGGCGCCCCGGTTTCGGAAGTGGTGACGGCGGCGACCGTGGTGTCGCGCTTCAACGTCAACGCCAAGCCCTATGGCGACCAGAAGGTGCGTCAGGCGATGTGCCTGGCAGTCGACAATTCAGTGGTGCTGCAACTCGGCTACGGCAATGCCGGCACGCCGGCTGAAAACCACCATGTGGCGCCGATCCATCCGGAATATGTCAAGCTGCCGGAGATCAAGCGCGATATGGCCAAGGCCAAGCAGATGCTGACGGAAGCCGGGGTGATCGATTTCGAGCACGAGCTGATCAGCAATGACGAGGACTACCACAAGAACACCACCGACGCGATCGCGGCTCAGCTGCGCGAAGCCGGCATCAAGGTGAAGCGCACCGTGCTGCCGAGCTCGACCTTCTGGAACGACTGGACGAAATACCCGTTCTCGGAAACCAACTGGAACATGCGCCCGCTGGGTATCCAGGTCATCGCCATCGCCTACCGCTCTGGCGAAGCCTGGAACGAGACGGCCTATGCCAATCCGGATTTCGACAAGAAGGTGGGCGAGGCGCTTGGCATCGCCGATGCAGAAAAGCGCAAGGTGGTGATGAAGGACATCGAGCAGACGCTGCAGGAATCCGGCATCATCATCCAGCCGTACTGGCGCAAGCTCTACATCAACATCAAGCCCGAGGTGAAGAACCACTCGATGCACCCCACCTACGAGCACGATTTCGGCAAGGTCTGGCTCGATAAGGCGTGACCCGCAGCTTGAGGAATACGAGGGCATTTGAGCCCTCGTATTCGCAGGACCGTCGCCGTTGCATTGGATGCAGCGGCGGCGCCACGTCACAGGGTTTTCGACACAGGGTTGACCAGATCTGACCCCAACCCGGCCGGCAGGGGGGCACAATGTTCTCATTCATCATCAGGCGCATCGGCACGATTCTGCTCACGATGCTGTGCCTGACGCTGGTCGTCTTCTTCCTCGTCAATCTCGAACCCAATCTGAAGAAGCTGGCGATCAGCCAGACGGAAATGCACACCTCGGCCGAGCAGCTCGAAAGCTGGCTGGTCAATCATGGCTACCGCCAGAACTTCTTCGTGCGCTACGGCCAGTGGCTGGGCGTCGTGCCCAAGCAGCCGATCACTGATTCGGCGACCGGAAAGACCACGCAGCGTTTCTCCTTCTGCAACGATCCGGCCGTGCCGACATTCTCCGGCGTGATCGAGGGCGATTTCGGTTGCTCGACCAAGTTCAAGACCACAGTGGCGGCCAAGCTGTTCCCGGCGCTCGGCGCCACCGGCATTCTGATGCTGTGCGTGCTGGGGGTGATGGTGCCGGTCTCGCTGCTGGTCGGCATCCTTGCCGGCATGCGGGAGGGGTCACGCACCGATCGCGTGCTGTCGGTCGCCTCGATCGCCTCGACGGCGACGCCTGAATATGTGTCTGGCGTCATCTTCACCGTCATCTTTGCCTCCTGGCTCGGCTGGCTGAACGGGTCGGCGGCGTCAGCGAGCCAGGGCATCACCTTCTATAACTTCACGCTCCCGGTGATCACGCTCGCCATCTATGGCATCGGCTACATCGCCCGCATGACGCGCGCCTCGATGGTCGAGGTCATGACGCAGCAATATATCCGCACCGCGCGCTTGAAGGGCCTTTCCTTCCGCGGCGTGGTGGTCAAGCACGCGCTGCGCAACGCACTCATCGCGCCCTTCACCGTCATCATGCTGCAGTTCCCCTGGCTGCTCACCGGCGTCGTCATCGTCGAGGTGATGTTCCGCTACCAGGGCTTCGGCTACACGCTGGTCGAGGCGGCCGGCAACAACGACATCGATCTTCTGCTCGGCTGCTCGCTGGTCTCGGTGTTCATCGTCCTGATCACGCAGCTCATTTCCGACGTCGGCTACGCGTTCCTTAATCCGCGCATCCGGGTTCAGTAGGGAGAAGGCGCATGCAAGCCCAATACATCAGCGGCTCCGCCATCATCCTCGAAGTGCTCTGGCGCTTCTGGCCGGTGTGGGTCGCGCTCGCCATCGTCATGGGCGCCAGCTTCCTCTACAAGAAGAAGCTGGCGCTCTACGGCCAGCTGTTCGACAGCGGCGTCGGCATAGCGGGCGTCTTTATCTGCCTGTTCTGGCTGTTCACCGCGATCTTCGCCTCGACCATCTCGCCTTTCGATCCGCTCGGCCAGATCCCGATCATGAAGGACACGCTGCCCGGCGCCATCGAACCACAATCGGGGCTCGTCTATCTGTTCGGCGGCGACAAGCTGGCGCGCGACGTCTTTTCGCGCATGGTCTATGGCAGCCAGATCGTGCTGATCATCGCGCCCGCGGCGACCGGTTTCGCGCTCATGGTCGGCATCACGCTCGGCCTGCCGGCCGGCTATTACGGCGGCAAGATCGATTCGATCCTGTCGTTCCTGGCCAACCTCGTGCTAGCCTTCCCGGTGATCCTGCTGTTCTACCTGCTGGTGACGCCGGGCATCATGGATACGCCGATCCCGTATGCTTTGGCCGGCGTCTTCTTCCTGTTCCCGATCATCTTCTTCTGCGTGCTGTTCTGGACCCGCTTCAAGAACCGGCCGGACCGGATCTACATCCTGCTCGGGCTGACACTCATCGTCGGCGGCTGGATTTATATCGGCCTTGTCTTCGACAGGGATCCGCTGAAGATCGTCCATATCGATCCCAACCAGCTCAACATCTTCGTGGCGGTGGTGTTCGCCTCCAGTCCCGGCGTGTTCCGCATCGTGCGCGGCCTGACCATGGACATCAAGACGCGCGACTATGTGGCGGCGGCGCAGACGCGCGGTGAATCGCCCTGGTACATCATGCTTTGGGAGATCCTGCCCAATGCGCGCGGACCGCTGATCGTCGACGCCTGCCTGCGCATCGGCTACACTACCATCCTGCTCGGCACTCTGGGCTATTTCGGCCTGGGTCTCGCGCCCGAGAGCCCGGACTGGGGCACGGCGATCAAGGATGCCAGCCGGCTGCTGCGCTCCTTCATCCACCCGGCGCTGCCGCCGACGATCGCGCTGATGTCGTTCGTGCTGGGGCTGAACCTGCTCGCGGACTCGCTGCGCGAGCAATCGATGAAGGATTGAAGGCGGGGTCCCGGATCCCGCTTGGCTAAGAACAAGGATTGGAGCGACCCATGAACGAGGCAGTTCGAAATCCGGCCAAGCCGACCAATGGGCCGACCAATGAGCCGATCATCGAGATCGAAAACCTGTCGATCTCCTTCTTCACCCGCAAGGGCGAGATCCCGGCCGTGATGGACTTTTCCTGCACGGTCATGCCCGGCGAGGCGATGGGCATCGTGGGCGAATCCGGCTGCGGCAAGTCGACCGTGTCGCTCGGCATCATGCGCGACCTTTCCAACATCGGGAAGATCGTCGGCGGCAAGATCAAGTTCCAGGGCAAGGACATGGGCGAGCTCTCCGAGGACGAACTGCGTTCGATCCGCGGCAACAAGATCGCCATGATCTACCAGGAGCCGATGGCCAGCCTCAATCCGGCGATGAAGATCGGCCAGCAACTGATGGAAGTGCCGTTGATCCACGACAAGGTGTCGAAGGAAGAGGCCCATAAGCGCGCACTCGAAATGGTGCGCTCGGTCAAACTTCCCGACCCTGAGCGCATGATGCGCTCCTATCCGCACCAGCTGTCAGGCGGCCAGCAGCAACGCATCGTCATCGCCATGGCGCTGCTGTCGAAGCCGGCGCTGCTCCTCCTCGACGAGCCGACCACGGCGCTCGACGTGACGGTGGAGGCGGGCATCGTCGAACTGGTCAAGGGGCTAGGCGAGAAGTTCGGCACCTCGATGATCTTCGTATCGCACAATCTCGGCCTCATCCTCGAGACCTGCGACCGCATCACGGTGATGTATTCGGGCGAGGCGGTCGAGACCGGCAAGATCAAGGACGTGTTCGACCGGATGCGCCATCCCTACACGCAGGGGCTGTTCCGCTCGATCCCGCTGCCAGGCGCGGACAAGAACTCGCGGCCGCTGATCTCGATCCCCGGCCAGTTGCCGCTGCCGCATGAGCGGCCGAAGGGCTGCAATTTCGGCCCGCGCTGCCACCATTTCGTCGAGGGCGTCTGCAATGCCGCCGAAATCCCGATGGTCGAGGTCGCGGGACATGAAGGCCATTTCTCGCGCTGCGTGCGCTTCAACGAGATCGACTGGGAGGCGCTGCCGCCCGGTGCCAAGAAGGTCAACGAAAAGGTCGTGCCCGGCGCCCCGGTGCTCAAGATCGAGGATCTCAGGAAATACTACAAGGTTGGCGGCAGCGAGGTGTTCGGCTCGAGCGAAGGCCGCGTCGTCAAGGCCAACGAGACGATCTCGTTCACGGCGCGTGAATCCGAAACGGTCGCCATTGTCGGCGAATCCGGCTGCGGAAAATCGACGCTGGCCAAGGTGCTGCTCGGGCTCGAAACGGCGAGCTCCGGCATCGTCACGCTCGCCAACAAGGAAATCCAGTCGACCGGCATCGAGAACCGCAGCGTCGACACCGTGTCGTCGATCCAGATGGTGTTCCAGAATCCGTTCGACACGCTGAATCCCAGTCATTCGGTGGGGGCGCAGATCATCCGGACGCTGGAGAAATTCAAGGTCGGCAAGACGGTCGCCGACCGGCGCAAGCGCATGCTGGAACTGCTCGACCTGGTGAAGCTGCCGCGCGCCTTCGAGACGCGCAAGCCGCGCCAGCTTTCGGGCGGGCAGAAGCAGCGCATCGGCGTGGCGCGCGCCTTTGCCGGCGACGCCAAGGTGGTGGTCGCGGACGAGCCTGTGTCGGCGCTCGACGTGTCGGTGCAGGCGGCCGTGACCGAGCTGCTGATGGACATCCAGCGCAAGAACAAGACGACGATGCTGTTCATCAGCCACGACCTGTCCGTCGTGCGCTACATCGCCGACCGCGTCGTCGTCATGTATCTCGGCTACATAGTCGAGCAGGGCACGACCGATCAGATCTTCGCGCCGCCTTACCACCCCTATACCGAGGCGCTGCTGTCGGCGATCCCGATCGCGGACACCAGCGTGATCAAGAAGCACATCGTGCTCGAAGGCGACATCCCGTCGGCGATGAATCCGCCATCCGGCTGTCCGTTCCAGACACGCTGCGGCTACAAGAAGCTGGTGCCGGACAATTTGTGCGAGACCAAGGTGCCGCCGGTCAAGAACCTCGGCGATGGCCATATGAGCCTGTGCTGGCTCTCCGACGACGTGCTTTCGACGATGGAGCCGGTGATCAAGTTCGACAAGGACCATGCCGCCCAGGAGGGTGTGCCGGACGACGCGCCGCATGGCGCCGGCCCCGGCTTTGCCGGTACCCAGCCCAGCCGGCCGCATGGCAAGACGGGAAGTTTGGAGGCTGACCAAATCGGAGGGGCCGTCGAGGAAAACGAGGCTGTCATCCGAGCCCGTCGCCACGAAGTCCGCGACGAGGTTTCGGAAACCGGGGTTTCAAAGCCTGACGATACGACAAGGCGGCATTAGGCTCGAGCGGTTCAGCGTTTGGTGGAATCGTTGACCCGCTTTAGAGTTTGTAATTGCGGACGGGAAAACCGCCGCGCACTTTTGCTGGAATTGCTCCTGGCAGCGCGTCAGCTGCCGCACTGCCTCAGCTGTTCGGCATAGTCGCGGGCCATCTTGTCGGTGGCCCGGGCGTAGCTCTGCACCCCGGCGTCGCCACGGTTGCCGCGACCGTAGGCGGTCCAGCCGAGATAGTAGGCGAGGTAAAGGTTGTAGGTGTCGTTGCGGGCGACGCCGTAGCTATCGGCTGTTTTGGAGTGGTACCAGCCGACGAAGTCGACGGCATCGGCGAATTTGGTCCGCCGCGCCGCCCAATTGCCGGTTTCGTTCTGATATTGCGACCAGGTGCCGTCCAGCGCCTGCGAGAAGCCGGTGGCTGACGAGACGTGCTTCCATGGAATGAAGCCGAGCAGCTTGGTGCGCGGCGGCCTTGCGTTGCTCTTGAAGCCGGATTCCTTGCGCACCGTCGCCATCAGCACAGGGACCGGCACGTCGTATTTCTGCGAGGTGCGCTCGGCGGCCGACTGCCAATTGTCGAACCAGCCGTCATTCTGGTCGAATACGGCGCAGACATTGTTGATGTGGCTGGGCGCGGTCGCGCAGGCCGAAAGTGCCAGCAACACGCCAATCGCTACAATTTTACTAAAACTCGACCTACGCATTGGATGAGCAATAGGCCGAAATCATAAAGGGAATCTTGCTGCCGCCATTAACGCATCGCCAGCGCGGGCGCTTCAGAAAATGCGATATCGTTATTTCGACGTGGGTTGCCGCTCTTTATAAAGTGGCGTCATGGAAATGCCGCCGTCGCTAAAATCGCGTCTGCAAATGGCGTATTCCTGACAGACCGGCCGGTCGGCCACGGCTTTGATGTCGGGCATGAACGAACCAAGACGCAAGCGCGGCGCCGAGCGCACCAGCAACAGGGGGCCAGCGCCCATCCCGCAACTGCCGCCCCGGCGGGTGACAAATCCCTATCCGCCGATGGCGATGCTGTCCGCCGACCAGATCGAGGCAATCCACCAGGCGTCGATGCACGTCCTGGAGAATTTCGGCATCGAGGTGATGAGCCCGCGGGCGCTGTCGCTGTTCGAGAAGGCCGGCGCCAAGGTCGACCACGCAACGGCCAATGTCCGCATCGATCGCGGCATGGTCGACGAGGCGCTGAAGACGACGCGGTCCAGCTATCGCCTAACGCCGCGCAATCCGGCCAACGCCGTCCACCTGGGCGGCAACACCATCAATTTCACGCTTGTTGCCGGGCCGCCCAATGTGCACGACATGGAGCGTGGCCGGCGCGCGGGCAATCTGCGCGACTATGCCGACCTCACCCGGCTGGCGCAGCATTTCAACTGCGTCCACATGCTCGGCAACCAGGTCTGCGCGCCGGTCGAGCTGCCGGCCAATTCACGCCATCTCGATACCTACTTCACCAATCTGACGCTGACCGACAAGAGCTTTCATGTCTCGGCGATCGGTCGGGGCAGGGCGCTGGACGGCATCGAGATGATGGCGATCGCGCGCGGGCTGACGCTGGACCAGATGCGTGACGATCCGGGCATCGCCACCATCATCTCGGTCAACTCGCCGCGCCGCTTCGACGAGATGATGGCCGAGGGGCTGATGACGATGGCCGAGTACGGCCAGTCTGTGGCGGTGACGCCATTCACGCTGATGGGGGCGATGAGCCCGGTGACGCTGGCCGGCGCGCTGGCGCAGCAGAATGCCGAGGCGCTGTTCGGCGTCATGCTGACGCAATTGGTACGGCCGGGCGCGCCGGTGATGTACGGCGCCTTCACCTCCAATGTCGACATGAAGTCCGGCGCGCCGGCATTCGGCACGCCTGAGAACACCAAGGCCAATATTGCGTCGGGACAATTGGCGCGGCGCTATGGCCTGCCGTACCGTACCACGCCGGGCTCGGCCTCCAACGCCGCCGATGCGCAAGGCGCTTACGAAACGCTGATGGCGCTGTGGGGCGCGGTGCTCGGCCACGGCAATCTCGTCTACCATGCAGCAGGCTGGCAGGAGGGCGGGCTGACGGCGTCCTTCGAAAAGTTCATCATCGATGTCGAGATGATCCAGCACATGATGGAGTTCCTGCGCCCGATCGTGGTCGACGAGGCCGAGCTTGCCGTCGAGGCGCTGGGGGCAGTGCCGACCGGCGGCCATTTCTTCGGCGAGCCGCATACGCTGGAGCGCTATGCCACCGCCTTTTACCAGCCGATGCTGTCCAACTGGCAGAACTACGAGGCCTGGCAGGAGGCCGGCGGGCTTGACGCGACCGCGCGCGCGACGCGGCTGTGGAAGAAGGCGCTAGAGGATTATGTCGAGCCGGCGATGGATATCGCCGTGCGCGAGGCGCTGGAGGCGTATGTGGCGAAGCGGCGCGAGGCTATCGGGCAGGGTGAGCCGTGATGGTTTTCAAAGGTCGGCGCTGCCCCTCACCCTTACCCTCTCCCCGTGAAGAACGGGGAGAGGGGGGCGCTAATGTCGCAGCTTCTCCCTTCTCCCCGTCCCTATACGGGGAGAAGGTGCCGGCAGGCGGATGAGGGGCAGCGCCAACCTTTTGGAATCCCAAATAGATCCCTCCCATCCCGAATCCGCTCATCCATCCAACTCACTGAACTAACGAGAAAAAATCCATGAAATCGCATGCAAAGGTCGTGGTCATTGGCGGCGGTGTCGTCGGGTGTTCCGTGCTGTTCCATCTCGCCCGCCACGGCTGGACCGACGTCGTGCTTCTGGAACGCGACGAACTGACCTCCGGCTCGACCTGGCACGCGGCGGGCGGCATGCACACGATCAATGGCGACCCCAACGTCGCCAAGCTGCAGAAATACACCATCAACCTCTACAAGGAGATCGAGGAACTCTCCGGCCAGGCGACCGGGGTGCATCTGACAGGCGGCGTGCTGCTCGCCGCGACCGAGGCGCGGCTGGACTGGCTGCGCGGTGTCGTCGCCAAGGGCCGTTATCTCGGCATCGACCTCGAGGAAATCTCGGCGAAAGAGGCGGCCGAATTGATGCCGCTGCTCGACCCCAAGCAGTTCGTCGGAGCGGTCCGTAACAAGGAGGACGGCCATCTCGACCCTTCGGGCGTGACGCACGCCTATGCCAAGGCCGCGCGCAAGCTCGGCGCCGAGGTCGAGCGCTTCACCAAGGTCGAGGACATCGTGCGGCGGCCCGACGGGATGTGGCGCGTCATCACCAACAGGGGCGAGGTGGTGGCCGAGCATGTCGTCAATGCCGGCGGTCTGTGGGCACGCGAAGTCGGCCGGATGGTCGGGCTCGAACTGCCGGTTCTGGCCATGGAGCACATGTACCTGATCACCGAGGACATGCCGGAGGTTGCCGACTGGAACGCCAAGACAGGCACCGAGATCATCCACGCGGTCGATTTCGACGGTGAGCTGTATCTGCGCCAGGAGCGCGGCGGCATGCTGATGGGGACCTATGAGAAGGCCAACAAGCCATGGTCCGAATACCAGACGCCGTGGAATTTCGGCCATGAATTGCTGGCGCCGGACATCGACCGCATCGCACCGTCGCTGGAGGTCGGCTTCCGGCATTTCCCGGCCTTCCAGAACACGGGCATCAAGCAGATCATCAACGGGCCCTTCACTTTCGCGCCCGACGGCAACCCGCTGGTCGGGCCGGTGCGCGGCCTGCCGGGCTTTTGGGTCGCCTGCGGTGTGATGGCGGGCTTCAGCCAGGGCGGTGGCGTTGGCCTGGCGCTGTCGAACTGGATGATCGAGGGCGATCCCGGCGCCGATATCTGGGCGATGGACGTGGCGCGCTACGGCGACTGGGCGACGATGGCCTACACCAACGCCAAGGTGCGCGAGAACTATTCCAGGCGCTTCTCGATCCGCTTCCCCAATGAGGAATTGCCGGCCGGGCGGCCGCTGAAGACAACTCCGGTCTACGACCTGTTGTCGGCCAGGGGCGCGCAATGGGGCGTTGCCTACGGGCTGGAAGTGCCGCTCTGGTATGCCCCCGAGGGCATCAAGGACGAGTTCTCATGGCGCCGTTCGAGCGATTTCGCCCATGTCGCCAGCGAAGCCGCAACGGTGCGCAATGATGTCGGCCTGTCGGAAATTTCGAGCTTCGCCAAATACAAGGTGACGGGCGAGGGGGCGGCGGCCTGGCTCGACCGGATGCTTGCCTGCAAACTGTCGAAGCCCGGCCGCATGACGCTGGCGCCGATGCTGAAGGACGACGGCAGACTGATCGGCGATTTCACGCTGGCCAATCTCGGAGCCGATGGCTGGTTCCTCGCCGGCTCCGGCATCGCCGAGGAATACCACTTGCGCTGGTTCGAGGCGCATCTGCCGAAGGACGGTTCGGTGCGCATCGAAGCGCTGGGAACGAAACTCACCGGCCTTGCGATCGCCGGGCCGAAGGCGCGGCAGGTGCTGACCAAGGTCAGCCGCGCCGATGTCTCGAACGCGGCGTTTCCGTTCATGGCGGTGGCGAAAATGGATATCGGCATGGCGCCGTGCCTGGTTGGCCGGGTCAGCTACACCGGCGATCTCGGCTACGAGATCTGGGTGGCGCCGGAATATCAGCGTGCGGCGTTCCAGGCGCTGATGGCGGCCGGCGCGGAATTCGGCATCGGCCTGTTCGGCTCGCGTGCGCTCAACGCACTGCGGCTGGAGAAGAACTACGGCTCGTGGGGACGCGAATACAGGCCGATCTACGGGCCGCTGGAGGCCGGGCTCGACCGCTTCGTTGCCTATGGGAAGGAGGCCGATTTCATTGGCAAGGCGGCGGCACTCGCCGAGCGCAAGCAGGGCGGCAAGCTGCGCCTGCGCACTTTCATCGTCGAGGCCGACGATGCCGATGTCATCGGCGACGAGCCGATCTGGTTCGGCGGCGCGGTGCGCGGCTGGGTGACGTCGGGCGGCTACGCGCATCATTCCAAAAAATCCGTCGCGGTAGGCTATGTGCCGAAGGAGATCGCCGACGAGAGCGACGGCTTCGAAATCGAGTTGCTGGGCAAGCGGCATGCGGCGCGCATCCAGGCCACGCCACTGTTCGATGCGAATTTCGAACGGATGCGGGGGTGAGGTTCACCCCCGCACGGGAGCATCATGCGTTGCGTTGGTTGTCGAGCGCGAAGGCTCCGGCGCCGGCAAAGACGAGATAAAGGAAGATGAAGCAGAACGAGACCGCCGCGTCGCCGCTGTTGTTGACCGGGAAGAAGTCGCGCGGCATGTGCGCCGAGAAATAGGCGATTGCCATTTCGCCGGCCAGGAGGAACGCAACCGGACGGGTGAACAGGCCAAGCGCGAGCAGGATGCCGCCGGCGAATTCAAGGATGCCGGCAGTCGTGGTCAGCCCGGTGAGGGCGTGGGCTTGGGCGCTTGCCGGGAAGTTGAACAGCTTCTGGCTGCCATGTTCGATGAACTGCAGCGCGGTCATGATGCGCAGCACGCCGAGCGCCTGCGGCTGGTATCTGGCAAGACCTTCGAAAAGCTTCATCTAGAACTCCGTTTTGTCCCTCCCGGCCCGGCCATAAAGCATCCCCGAAAGCCGGACCATTCACAACGTTCGCACCGGTATCAATTGTCGGTGAGGAGGGCATCATTGGGCAGCGAAAGAAGGCGAAGCGAACCGATTGGTTGCACTGGTCATCTTGCATCGTGGCGCTATAGTTGGCGCAAATCTCTCCCGATCCGCCATTTGGTCCTATGGAGTCCCGCCATGAAGTCACTCGTTCTTGGTTTTGCAGCCATGCTGGCGGCGACGACCGCCGTCATGGCCGAGGACGCGGGGTGTGAGGCCTTCAAATGGCCGGTGACGCGCGAACAGGCGCTGTTTCCCGCGGCGCCAGCAACGCCGTCGGGGGCAACGCTGGCGGTCGGTGCGGCAGCGGATCTCGCACTGGTGCCGGTCGAGAAGGCCGGCTTCGCGATGCGGCCCGAGCATGCGCCAGCGCCGGGCACGTTTGGCGCCGTTGCGAGTGTGGCCGTGCCGCCCGAAGGGAGCATCCAGATAAGCCTGTCGGGCGAGGCCTGGATCGATGTCATCCAGGATGGCAAGGCCGTGAGATCGGCCGATTACAGCGGCGTCAAGACTTGCCCGGGTATCCGCAAGAGCGTGCGCTTCAAGCTTGCTGCCGGCCAGGCCACCCTCCAGTTCAGCGGTGCGAAGAAAGCTGATCTCAAGGTCGCCGTGCTGGCGCCGGAATAACGGGCGCCAGCCGGGATCGCCGTTCGTCGGCGACGTCATGAATGGCCGCCTGTCGTGCGAGCCGTCGCAGTTCCCTTAACGTCCCGGCGCCATCAGCGCGAAATGGGCGCCTTGCGGATCCTGGCACTGCACGATCCAGCTGCCGCCGGGGACCTCCATCGGCCCCATCAGGACCTTGCCGCCATTGTCGGTCACGCGTTTGGCCGCCGCGTCGATGGCTGTCACGTTGAAATAGAACTGCCAGACCGGCACCGGGATCTGCTCCGGCTTGTTCATGATGCCGCCGCCGGATTCGGGGCCGGCCGTGAAGGTCTGATAGATGCCCATCGGCCCCATGTCGAAATCCCCGGCATTGGCCCAGCCGAACTGGCCGGAATAGAAATCGAATGCGGCCTTCCAATCCGACGTGTAGAGCTCGTGCCAGCCGATATGACCGGGCGTCGCGGCCGGCAGGACGGGTTGGTCCGGGCCGTTCGGCTGCAGGAACATGAAGGTCGCGCCTTGCGGATCGGCGACGACGGCGAAGCGGCCGACGCCTGGAATGTCGTCGGGCTGGCGATGAACGGTACCGCCGGCTTTCTGCAGCGATGCCGTGGCGGCATCGACGTCCCTGGTATGGATATAACCCAGCCAGGCGGGCGGCATGCCCATCTTGGCCGCGTCCTCGGGTATCGTCATCAGGCCGCCGACGCCTCGCTCGCCGACATTCATGACGATGTAGCGCGGCATGCCGGGAGCTTTGTCAAAGGGCTGCGCCGTCCAGCCGATAACCTTGGTGTAGAATGCCTCGGCGGCGTCGAGGTCCGTGGTCATCAGCTCGTACCAGAAGAAGGGCATTGGGGATTTCGGCATTGTCGGTCTCCTCACCTTTGTCGTCGATCATGTTTCGATCCATCATAGGACGATCTTCGAGACGGAAATCCGACAACTTTGCGCAAAGATAGGCCGTTGAGTAAGGTGTTTCGTCCGCGATGCTACGGATCGCCCGATTTCAGCCGATAACATGAGTAAAGAAGTCATGTTATTATCGAAGTTTTTCAGCGACTTACCCAGAAAATTGACCAATTGATAAAAAAATAAAACGTGCTAGCCTTTCCCAAAACGAAAACATGGGGAACTGAAAATGCCAGAAGGCCAGTTCAAGGAAGGCATTGCCGGCGGACGGCTTGCGGCCGAGCAGTATGCCGACAACTTTTCCGACCTGCATCCGCCGCTCGATCACCACGAGGCGCTGGTCGAATCCGACCGCTGCTATTTCTGCTACGACGCGCCGTGCATGAATGCATGCCCGACCTCGATCGACATCCCGCTGTTCATCCGCCAAATCTCGACCGGCAACCCGATCGGGTCGGCCAAGACCATCTTCGACCAGAACATTCTTGGCGGCATGTGCGCCCGCGTCTGCCCGACCGAGACGCTGTGCGAGGAGGTATGCGTTCGCGAAGTGGCGGAAGGCAAGCCGGTGCAGATCGGCCGGCTGCAGCGCTATGCCACCGATATCGCGATGAGCGAGAACAAGCAGTTTTATCCGCGCACAGCGGCGACGGGGAAGACGGTCGCCGTGGTCGGCGCCGGCCCAGCCGGTCTAGCCGCCGCGCACCGGCTCGCCCGCCATGGCCATGACGTGACCATCCTGGAGGCGCGCCCGAAAGCCGGCGGCCTCAACGAATACGGCATCGCCGCCTACAAGAGCGTCGACAATTTCGCCCAGGCCGAGGTCGACTACGTCACCGCGATCGGCGGCATCGACATCCAGAACGGCAAGGCGCTGGGCCGCGATTACCAGCTCTCCGACCTGATCCGCAATTATGACGCGGTGTTCCTCGGCATGGGGCTTGGCGGCGTCAACGCGCTGCGCGCCGATGGCGAGGATGCCTCCGGCGTCACCAATGCGGTGGAGTTCATCGCCGAACTGCGGCAGGCTAGCGATCTCTCGGGCCTGCCGGTTGGTCGCCGCGTTGTCGTCATCGGCGGCGGCATGACAGCGATCGACGCCGCCGTGCAATCGAAGCTGCTTGGCGCGGAAGAGGTGACCATCTGCTACCGGCGCGGCCAGGAGCACATGAACGCCTCCGAATTCGAACAGGATCTGGCGGCCGCGAACGGCGTCACCATCCGCCACTGGTTGCAGCCGAAGCGGGTTGTCGCTGACGGCGGCAAGGTGTCGGCAATCGAACTCGAATACACCGCGCTCAAGGGCGACAGGCTCGTCGGCACCGGCGAGACGCTGACGCTCGTCGCCGACCAGGTGTTCAAGGCCATCGGCCAGAGCTTTGTCCCGGCCGCCCTCAACGGCAGCGGAGAATTGATCGAACTCGAAGCCGGCCGCATCAAGGTCGATGCGGAAGGGCGCACCTCGCTCGCCAAGGTCTGGGCCGGCGGCGACTGTATTTTTGGTGGTGACGACCTGACCGTCTCGGCGGTGGCGCAAGGGCGCGATGCGGCGGAGTCCATCCACCGGGCACTGACCTTTAACGGGAGGGCGTGAGCATGGCAGACATCCGCAACACTTTCATCGGCATCAAATCGCCCAATCCGTTCTGGCTGGCCTCGGCGCCGCCGACGGACAAGGCCTATAATGTCATCCGCGCCTTCAAGGCCGGCTGGGGCGGTGTCGTCTGGAAGACGCTGGGCGAGGAAGGTCCGCCCGTCGTCAACGTCAACGGCCCGCGCTACGGCGCGATCTGGGGTGCGGACCGCCGTCTGCTCGGCCTCAACAATATCGAACTGATCACCGACCGCGATTTGCAGACCAATCTTCGCGAGATGAAGCAGGTCAAGATGGACTGGCCCGACCGGGCATTGATCGCCTCGATCATGGTGCCTTGCCTCGAGGAAAGCTGGAAGGCCATCCTGCCTCTGGTCGAGGAGACCGGCGCCGACGGCATCGAGCTCAATTTCGGTTGCCCGCACGGCATGTCGGAGCGCGGCATGGGCGCGGCCGTCGGCCAGGTGCCGGAATATATCGAAATGGTGGTGCGCTGGTGCAAGCAGTACACGCGCATGCCCGTCATCACCAAGCTGACGCCCAACATCACCGACATCCGTAAGCCGGCGCGGGCAGCACATGCCGGCGGCACCGACGCGGTGTCGCTGATCAACACCATCAATTCGATCACCGGTGTCGACCTCGACAATTTCGCGCCGATGCCGACCATCGACGGCAAGGGTTCGCATGGCGGCTATTGCGGTCCGGCGGTTAAGCCGATCGCCATGAACATGGTGGCCGAAATCGCGCGCGATCCCGAAACACGCGGCCTGCCGATCTCGGGCATCGGCGGCATCACCACCTGGCGCGATGCGGCCGAATTCATGGCGCTCGGCGCCGGCAATGTGCAGGTCTGCACGGCGGCGATGACCTACGGTTTCAAGATCGTCCAGGAGATGATCGCCGGTCTCGAAAACTGGATAGACGAGAAGGGTCACCGCACGCTCGACGATGTCATCGGCCGCGCCACGCCCAACGTCACCGACTGGCAGTATCTCAACCTCAACTATGTCGCCAAGGCGCATATCGACCAGGATGCCTGCATCAAATGCGGCCGCTGCCACATCGCCTGCGAGGATACCTCGCACCAGGCGATCACCAGCATGGTCAATGGCGTCAGGCATTTCGAGGTGATCGAGGCCGAATGCGTCGGCTGCAATCTGTGCGTCAATGTCTGCCCGGTCGACAACTGCATCACCATGGAGCCGCTGGCAGCAGGCGCGATGGATGAGCGGACGGGCAAGCCGGTGTCGCCAGTCTACGCCAACTGGACCACACACCCGAACAACCCGATGGCCAAGGTGGCAGCGGAGTAGCGGCTGGTCGTAACGTCGGTTGAGTTCAGTCGCCCCCGTGTTTTGAACGGGGCGATTTTCGTAATGCTTCAATTTGTGGGTTGGCGCTGCCCCCTCATTGTCCTGCCGGACGTTCGTCGTTCGAAAAGCCAAGCAATTGGCTTTTCGTCCGCTGCGCGGACCACTTCTCAACTCCCCGTATAGAGACGGGGAGAAAGGGCTGGCCGCGACGCCGGCTCCTCTTCCTCAAAGTCGGAGATTGGCGAAAGCTCTCACGACAGCACCCCTCTCCCCGTCTCTATACGGGGAGAGGATGCCGGCAGGCAGGTGAGGGGCAGCGCCAGCGCCGAATTGGAGTGGCGTCTGGGCTCGAAAACAGGTCCTTTCTCCGAGACGCTACCTACCGGCTTATTGCAGATAAGAAATATCCATGATAAAATATATCCATGAAAAGGAGATCGGCTTCATGAAGCTTGGCGAGGGCGTTGAAGCGGCCATTCACTGCGCGGCTACGCTGGCGAGCGTCGAAGGCAACAGCACCATTCCAGGCGCCGCGCTGGCAGAATCCTTTGGCCTTTCACCGAGTTATCTCCTGAAGCATCTCAACATGCTGACTTCATCCGGCATCCTGGAATCGGTGCCGGGGCCAACCGGCGGCTACCGGCTGGCGCGGCCGGCTGAACGCATCACCCTGCTTGATATCGTGCTGGCGGTCGAAGGGCGCGAGCCGGCTTTCCGCTGCGGCGAAATCCGCCGCAATGGTCCGGTCAAGCTGGATGCCTCGGCCTATGTCAAACCCTGCGGCATCAACGCCGCGATGCTGAAGGCGGAGAGGGCCTATCGGGCCGCGCTTGCCGAGACCAAGCTGTCCGACGTCGTGGCCAATTTCGCCGAGGAAGGCGATCCCCGGTCGATTGCAGCGAGCTGCGCTTTCGTTGAGCGCCACCAGCGGCCGCAGAAATCCGGTTCCATCAAGCAAATCTAAAACCCAATCGATGTGAAAGGACAACACGATGAAACCGAGGATACAGTTCTTCGCCAAGGCGCCGGAGGTCATGAAGGCGGTGATGGCGCTCAACAAGGCGGTCGACGAATGCGGGTTGGAGGTGAGCCTGCTGCACCTGATCAAGCTCAGGGCCTCGCAGATCAATGGCTGCTCGTTCTGCGTCGAGATGCACAGCCGCGAGGCTCGCCGTGACGGCGAGACCGAGCCGCGGCTCTATCTGGTCTCGGCCTGGAAGGAATCGCCACTGTTTTCCGAGCGCGAACGCGCGGCTTTGGCCTGGACCGAGGCGGTGACGCTGATCGCCAACAATGGTGTTTCGGACGAACTCTATGCCAGGACGCTCGAGTATTTCTCGGAAGAGGAACTGGTCAAGCTGTCGGTCGCGCTCGGCATGATCAACACCTGGAACAGGCTTTGCATTCCGTTCCACGCCATTCATCCGATGCCGGCCGCCAAGGCGGCCTGATTGCCCGATTGCCCAGGAGCGCCGCAAAAGCGTCGGCGCTCCAGCTGTTTGAAGGAAGCGGTCGATGCAGCCGATTTCCGGAGGACTATCAAGGCCCTGACACCGGGCAGCACATAAACGGCTTCAGTGTCACGCTGAGCGGGCCTGACGCTTCATAGGCAGTACTTCCGAGCGGGCCGGGGAACTCGGCGCAATCGACGCCGCCCCGTGTTAATCGCTCCGTCGCGATTATCCTGTATGAAAATCGCGGGTTCACGAGTGGAGCGGGCATGGAGCAAGGCTGGACCGCATTCTGGGCACGCATTTCGGAGGTCTTCCATCAGGCGCTGTTTCCGTTCCGCGTGATCGCGGAAGCCGTTGGCTGGCGTCCAAGCGACTTACAGATCTGGTGCTTCCTGTGCGGCGCCTTCTTCCTGGCGCCATCGGCGTGCAGACCTATGGCGGTTTTGTCCTCAAGCGGCGCGGCATCTTTGCCACCGGCAAGGTGGTGGATATCGATAAGTCTGGCGAATATTCGGACAACCCGATCATAGAATTCGCCGATCGCTCCGGACGAACCTGGCGTTTCGAATCCTATCTGCCGGTTAATGGCAGGACACGGTCTATCGGTGCCGCGGTCGACGTCATCTACGATCCTCTGCACCCTAAGCGAGCCGGGAGATGGGCCGCCCCATCATGAAAGCGGTCCACCTCGCGGTCGGCTACGCAATCGTCGCCGGGCTGCTGCTGTTCGCCTTCTGGCCCGGCCTGATCTCCTACTGATCCCGCCGCAGTCACGCAGCCTATCCGTCAAAGGACGACCAGGATCCTCTCGGCCTCCTTCCCACTTTGATCATAGCACTGAACAAACACACAGGAACCACGGGTCTCCGCGTCCGCTTCGCTCCTTGCTCCGCCCGTGGATGACGAAATGATGGGTGCCTCGGCCAATCCTTACGGTCGGTAACAACCAAATCACCGGTAAGTTGGCCCTATCCGTTAAGCCCTTTTCCCGAGACCCTAGCCCTTCGGCTTCAGCCCATCGAGGAACAATTGCTCGAGGAAGCGCGCCGCGTCCTCGAAGCGGCCGTCGCCGCCGCGGTTCGGCCCCAGTACGGCGCGGACCTGAACGTCGAAATCGGCATAGTGCTGCGTGGTCGCCCAGATCGAGAAGATCAGGTGCCAAGGGTCGGTCCGGGCGATCTTGCCGGCACGCATCCAGCCTTTGATGACGGCGGCCTTCTCGTCGACCAATGTCTTCAACTCGCCGGCCAAGAGCGGCATGATGCGCGGCGCGCCCTGCAGGATCTCGTTGGCGAACAGCCGGCTTTCGCGGGGAAAATCGCGCGCCATTTCGAGCTTGCGCCTGATGTAGCTGCGCAATTCGGTCATGGGATCGCCGATGTCGTCGAGTTCCCGGAGCGGCGCCAGCCAGGTGTCGAGCAGGCGCTGCATCAAAGTCTCGTGAATGTCTTCCTTGCGGCGGAAATAATAGAGCAGGTTGGGCTTCGACATGCCGGCGGCTTCGGCGATCTGGTCGATGGTCGAGCCGCGGAAGCCGTTGGTGGAGAACACCTCGAGCGCCGCCTCCAGGATCAGTTCGCGCTTTTCCTGCTGAATGCGGGTGCGGCGTGGGGCTTCCGTGCCGGTGTTCACCGTTGCGGACCCCCGTGTTGACGTCTATCTGGACCAATTCTCTGGACCAGTTTTTCCCCAGCCTGTGGAACGCACTTCAGGAGCCGCATTTCCGCTAGTAATCCCTTGACCGCCGACAGGGCGGTGCTAACGTTTGTCCAATCGGTCAAAAATTTGCGTAGCATGAAAGCGCGGCAAAGACCAAGCGTTGGACGCACCGAAACAGGTTACAAGGGGAAGTCTTGGTCATGTCCAACCGGCTGAAAGTCACGCCGAACGATCTCAGCGCATTCTGGATGCCGTTCACGGCAAACCGGCAGTTCAAGCAGGCGCCACGCATGTTCGTGTCCGCCAAGGATATGCATTACACGACCAGCGATGGCCGCAAGGTGCTGGACGGCACCGCCGGCCTCTGGTGTGTCAATGCCGGCCACTGCCGTCCGAAGATCACCGAGGCGATCCAGCACCAGGCCGCCGAGCTCGACTACGCGCCGGCCTTCCAGATGGGCCATCCGATCGTGTTCGAACTGGCGAACCGCCTGGTCGACATCGCGCCCAAGGGCATGGACCATGTGTTCTTCACCAATTCCGGTTCGGAATCCGTCGAGACGGCGCTGAAGATGGCGATCGCCTATCACCGCGTGAAGGGCGAGGGCTCGCGCACCCGTCTGATCGGCCGCGAGCGCGGTTATCATGGCGTCAATTTCGGCGGCATCTCGGTCGGCGGCATCGTCAGCAATCGCAAGATGTTCGGCACGTTGCTTGGCGGCGTCGACCACATGCCGCATACGCACCTGCCCGAGAAGAACGCCTTCTCCAAGGGCGTGCCGGAATATGGCGCGGAACTCGCCAACGAGCTGGAGCGCATCGTCACCCTGCATGACGCCTCGACCATCGCCGCCGTCATCGTCGAGCCGGTCGCTGGTTCCACCGGCGTCATCCTGCCGCCCAAGGGCTATCTGCAGAAGCTTCGCGAAATTTGTACCAAGCACGGCATCCTGTTGATCTTCGACGAGGTCATCACCGGTTTCGGCCGTCTCGGGGCGCCGTTCGGCGCCGATTATTTCGGCGTCACGCCCGATATCATGACCACCGCCAAGGGTGTCTCCAACGGCGTCATCCCGATGGGCGCGGTGTTCGTGAAGAAGGAAATCCACGACGCCTTCATGACCGGCCCCGAGCACATGATCGAGTTCTTCCACGGCTACACCTATTCGGGCAATCCGGTTGCTTGCGCCGCCGCACTCGGCACGCTCGACACCTACAAGGAAGAAGGCCTGCTGACCCGTGGCGAGGAACTGGCTCCCTATTGGGAGGACGCGCTGCATTCGCTGAAGGGCGAGCCGCATGTCATCGACATCAGGAACATCGGCCTGATCGGCGCCGTCGAACTGGCGCCGATCGCCGGCCAGCCGACCAAGCGTGCCTTCTCGGCCTTCGTCAAGGCGTTCGAACGCGGCGCGCTGATCCGCACCACCGGCGACATCATCGCGCTGTCGCCGCCGCTGATCATCACCAAGGGCCAGATCAATGAACTGATCGACCATGTGCGTGAAGTGCTGAGGTCTATCGATTGAAGAACTGGGCGCGGATATCCCTCCCCCTCGAGGGGAGGGTGGCCGCGAAGCGGCCGGGTGGGGTCAGCGCGGCAGTGCGCCGACCTGATTTTTTGCAGCGAGGCGGCCACTGATGCCCCGTACCCGCGTGAGCTTCGAAATGCGCCAGAAGGCGCGCGCGCTTCGAGTTCACGCGACCACGGGTGAATCTCTCCTTTGGTATGAGTTGCGTGAGCTGAAATCGGCAGGCATCAAATTCCGGCGTCAGTGCCCGTTTGGGCCTTACATCGTTCACTTTGCCTGCCTTTCCGTGAAGCTGATCGTTGAAGTCGACGGTGATCTTCACGAGTACGAGAAGGGCAAACGGCACGATGCTGTCCGTGACGCCTATCTGCATTCGCTCGGGTTTGACGTCTTTCACGTCGACGAGCCTGATGTCATAAACAGCGCTTGGCATGTCGCGCAGGTGGTCAAGGAAAAGGTCGAGCGCATGAGCGGCGACCCCACCCGACCGCTTCGCGGCCACCCTCCCCTCGAGGGGAGGGGGACGCCGCGCAATCGATGGGGTTTTGAATGGCCGCACCCGGCGAGAATCTGCGAATCAATTCAGACCGTTTGTGGGATTCGATCATGGAGATGGCGAAGATCGGCCCCGGCATTGCCGGCGGCAACAATCGCCAGACCGTGACCGACGAGGACGGCGAGGGCCGGCATCTGTTCAAGCGCTGGTGCGATGCAGCCGGGCTCGAAATGGGTGTTGACGAAATGGGCACCATGTTCGCCCGCCGCGAAGGCACCGATCCCAGCCTGCCGCCCGTCTATGTCGGCAGCCATCTCGACACGCAGCCGACCGGCGGCAAGTATGACGGCGTGCTCGGCGTTCTCGGTGGGCTCGAGGTCGTGCGCTCGCTCAACGACCTCGGCATCAAGACCAAGCATCCGATCGTCGTCACCAACTGGACCAACGAGGAAGGCGCGCGCTTCGCACCGGCGATGATGGCGTCGGGCGTGTTCGCCGGCGTGCTCGAACAGGCCGACGTCTACGAGCACACGGACAAGAACGGCAAAAAATTCGGCGAGGAACTGGAGCGCATCGGCTGGAAGGGCACCGAGAAGGTCGGCGACCGCAAGATTCACGCCTTCTTCGAACTGCATATCGAACAGGGCCCGATCCTCGAGGACGAAGGCATCGACATCGGCGTCGTCACCCACGGCCAGGGCCTGAAATGGCTGCAGGTGACGCTGACCGGCAAGGAAGCGCATACCGGCTCGACGCCGATGCCCAAGCGCCGCAATGCCGGGCTCGGCATGGCGCGGGTCATCGAACTGGTGCACGAGATCGCCATGGACTACCAGCCCGACGCCGTCGGCGCTGTCGGCCACATGGAAGTCTTCCCCAACTCGCGCAACATCATTGCCGGGCGCACCGTCTTCACCATCGACATCCGCTCGCCGGAGAAGGAAGTGCTCGACGCCATGGACGGTCGCATCCGCGAAGGCATCGACACGATCTGCGACGCGCTCGACATCCAATACAAGATCGAGCAGGTCGGCGCTTTCGATCCCGTAACCTTCGACAAGGGCTGCGTCAAGGCGATCCGCGACGCCGCCGAGCGCCTCGGCTACACGCACCGCAACATCGTCTCCGGCGCCGGCCACGACGCCTGCTGGATCAACCGCGTCGCGCCCACCGCCATGGTGATGTGCCCTTGCGTCGACGGGCTCAGCCACAACGAGGCCGAGGAAATCACCAAGGAATGGGCCGCCGCCGGCGCCGACGTGCTGTTCCACGCGGTGGTGGAAACGGCGGTCATCGTGGAGTGAGCTTAGAGATTACCTTTCAAACGCAGCTCATTAAGAAGCGCGAAGAGAAACAAGGGAACAAAAATGACCAAAGTCATCCGAAACGGCACCATCGTCACCGCTGACCGCACGTGGAAGGCCGATGTGCTGATGCAGCATGGCAAGATCGTTGCCATCGGCTCGGAACTGCATGGCGACCATGAGTTCGACGCCACCGGCTGCTATGTGATGCCCGGCGGCATCGATCCGCACACCCATCTGGAAATGCCGTTCATGGGCACCTATTCGGCCGATGATTTCGAATCAGGCACGCGTGCGGCCCTCGCCGGCGGCACCACGATGGTGGTCGATTTCTGCCTGCCGGCGCCGCAGCAGTCGCTGCTCGAAGCCTTGCAGATGTGGGACAACAAGACCTCCAAGGCCTCCTGCGATTACTCCTTCCACATGGCGATCACCTGGTGGGGCAAGCAGGTGTTCGACGAGATGGCTGACGTCGTCGACAAGGGCATCACTTCGTTCAAGCACTTCATGGCCTACAAGGGCGCGCTGATGGTCGACGATGACGAGATGTATGCCTCGTTCCAGCGCTGCGCCGACCTTGGCGCGCTGCCGCTGGTGCATGCCGAGAATGGCGATGTGGTTGCGGCCCTGTCGCAGAAGCTGCTCGCCGCCGGCAATAACGGCCCGGAAGGTCACGCCTATTCGCGTCCGCCGGAAGTAGAGGGCGAAGCCACAAATCGCGCAATCATGATCGCCGACATGGCGGGCGTGCCGCTCTATGTCGTGCACGTCTCCTGCGAGCAGAGCCACGAGGCGATCCGCCGCGCCCGCCAGAAGGGCATGCGTGTGTTCGGCGAGCCGCTGATCCAGCATCTGACGCTGGATGAGAGCGAGTATTTCGACAAGGATTGGGACCATGCGGCGCGCCGCGTAATGAGCCCGCCGTTCCGCAACAAGCTGCACCAGGATTCGCTGTGGGCCGGCCTGCAGGCGGGCTCGCTGCAGGTGGTGGCGACCGACCATTGCGCCTTCACCACCAAGCAGAAGCGCTTTGGAGTCGGCGATTTCACCAAGATCCCCAACGGCACCGGCGGGCTCGAGGATCGCATGCCGGTGCTATGGACCAAGGGCGTCAACACCGGGCGGCTGACAATGAACGAGTTCGTCGCCGTGACCTCGACCAACATCGCCAAGATCCTCAACATGTATCCGAAGAAGGGCGCCATCGTCGAAGGCGCCGATGCCGACATCATCGTCTGGGATCCGAAGCGCAAGAAGACGATTTCTTCGAAGAAGCAGCAGTCGGTCATCGACTACAACGTGTTCGAAGGCGTCGAGGTCACAGGGTTGCCGCGCTTCGTCTTCTCGCGCGGCGAACTGTCGATCGAGGAGGCGGAGGTCAAGGCCCGGCCCGGCCACGGCCAATTCGTCGGCCGCGAGCCGAACGCCGCGGTCAACCGCGCACTGTCGACATGGAAAGAGATCACAGCGCCGCGCAAGGTCGAACGCACAGGCATTCCGGCGACCGGGGTTTGAGGTGAGGCACGCGAAGCTTCGTCTTACCGGCGTTCTCGTCCTGGCTGGCGGCCACGCTTCAGCGGCCGGCATCGACCTGTCCAAACCCTATGGCGACAAATATGGCTGTATCAACAGGAACGGCCAGGAGGTGGCCAGGCGGCTCGTTGTCGTCGACGAGGACGGCAATGTGATGGGCGAAGTCTCCCGGTGCCGATGATCGCCGAAATCGGCGCCGCCCCTCATCGCCCTGCCGGGCACTTCTCCCCGTATAGGGACGGGGAGAAGGACGCCGTCGCCAAGGATTTCGCCAATTTCCAGAGAGATCGCCGAGGCTGCGCTGAGATCCCTTCTCCCCGTCCCTATACGGGGAGAAGGTGCCGGCAGGCGGATGAGGGGCAGCACCGGCCTGAAGCGATTGCGCGGCCTCCACGCCTTGTCCCGGTGTCACGCAACCAGCGCATCCAGCTCCGGCAGCAGGACCACGCTTTCCTGTTCGTTGGGGTCGGTGCGGGCAATGACGGCCGAAGAGGGAGCGTTGCTCAGATTGGCCGGCAGATGCGGCACACCGGCCGGGATGTAGAAGAGATCGCCGGCCTTGACGACGATGTGATGCTCGAGCCGGTCGCCATACCAGGTGTGGACCTCGCCGGAGAGCACGTAGATCGCGGTTTCATGGTTCTCGTGCAGATGCGCCTTGGCGCGCGCGCCGGGCGGCATGGTGAGGACGTGCATGCAGATGCCGGAGGAGCCGACCGATTCCGCGGCAATGCCGGCGAAATAGGTCAATCCCTGCTTGCCTTCATAAGTGCTTTCAGGGCGGATAAGATGGCATATCGGTTTGGGCGACATCGGGAAAACTCCGGGCGTCAATCGAGTGGGACAAATTCAATGGGACTGGGCGAGTGGAAAACAACATCGCGATAAAAGCAATCGGAATCCCGCCGCAGGGACGGGACAAGGCAGGCACCCACCGATGACAGGGATTTCGCCAGCCGTCGTCGCGGCAAGCAAACTTGGCCTCACTTTCCAGACCAATGACGGGCCGGTGCAGGCGCTGTCCAATGTCGATCTCACCATCGGCAAGGGTGAGTTCGTCTCTTTCATCGGCCCGTCGGGTTGCGGCAAGACCACCCTGCTGCGCGTCATTGCCGACCTGGAGAAGCCGACGTCCGGGACGATATCGGTCAACGGCATGACGGCAGAACAGGCGCGCGAGAAGCGCGCCTACGGGTATGTCTTCCAGGCCGCCGCACTGTTTCCGTGGCGCACCATCGAGCGCAATGTCGCGCTGCCGCTGGAGATCATGGGGCTGTCCAGGGCGGAGCAGGTGGAACGGATCAAGCGCACGCTCGATCTCGTCAACCTTTCGGGCTTCGAGAAGAAATATCCCTGGCAGCTTTCCGGCGGCATGCAGCAGCGCGCCTCGATCGCCCGTGCGCTGGCCTTTGACGCCGACGTGCTGTTGATGGACGAACCGTTCGGCGCGCTGGACGAGATCGTTCGCGACCATCTCAACGAGCAGTTGCTGCAATTGTGGGGGCGGACGAACAAGACCATCTGCTTCGTCACCCACTCCATTCCGGAGGCCGTGTATCTGTCGACGCGCATCGTCGTCATGTCGCCGCGCCCGGGCCGCGTCAGCGACATCATCGAATCGACGCTGCCGAGGAAGCGCCCACTCGACATCCGCGAGAGCCCGGAGTTTTTGGCAATCGCGGCGCGGGTGCGCGACGGCTTGAGGGCAGGGCACAGCTATGATGATTGAGGGTCATGGCAAGCGAGCGGCCAAGAGCGCCTTCGTCATCCTAGGGCGGAGCAGGCGCGAAGCCGCCTGCGTGACGCGAGCCGTCCATGGCGATTTCGTCATCCTAGGGCGGAGCAAGGAGCGAAGCGACGCGGCGCAGACCCTAGGATCCATGCCGTGACGTCGATCGAGGGGTGTGAGCGGTCGAAAATGTTCGCCTTCCGAGGCGCG